>CACBRY010000001.1 GCA_902541825.1 uncultured Pelagibacteraceae bacterium
TATGGTGGTGGCACCAGAAATGGACCTAAAGAAATTATAAAGGCTTCTCATCAAGTGGAATTATATGATGAAGAGCTAAATTGTGAACCTTATAAAAAAATTGGGATTAAAACATTAAAGCCTTTTAAGATTCATAGAAATATCAAAAAGGCTCTCGAGAAAATGTCAAATATAAATAAAGAAATTTTAGATAAAAGACTTTTTCCAATCACGTTTGGAGGTGAACATTCAATTACACCCGGATGTATTTATCCATTTGTTAAAAGATACAAAAAAATTTGTCTCTTACATTTCGATGCCCATGCTGATTTAAGAAATAGTTACAATGGTGAAAAGTTCTCTCATGCATCAGCAATAAGAAGGTGCTTAGACCATAAAAATATATCATTAATATCTTTTGGGATCAGAAATATATCAGAGAGTGAAATTCCATTTTTAAAAAAGAATAAATCAAGAATAAATATTTTTTGGGCAAAAGATAAATCTAAGTGGGATTTAACAAAATTTAAAAAACTTATAAAAAATAAGACAGTTTATTTAACATTTGATGTCGATGGTTTCGATTCAAGTATTATGCCAGCCACTGGGACTCCTGAACCTGGTGGATTATTGTGGGATGAGACACTCAATATAATTAAAATTGCTGCAAAAAATTCAAACATTGTTGGTGCTGACATCAATGAATTAGCACCTATTAAAGGTTTTAATTCATATAACTTTCTTGTTGCAAAGCTCGCTTATAAAATATTGTCTTATAAGTTTTTGATTTAAGCTTTAATTGGCTTAAAAGTTTTTAAGAGTAATCTAAATGGTATTAACATGATCAAAGCTACTATTACTTTCACAATCAAATCTCCGAGAGAAAGTGTAACCCATGGCACGCCAGTCCCATAAAATGATATTGAAAAAAACAAAAATGTATCGATTGTTGAGCCAATCATTGAAGATGTTAATGGTGCAACAAACCATTCTTTCTTTCTTAATCTGTCAAATATTTGGACATCTAATAATTGTGCAGTTAAAAATGCAATTCCAGACCCAATAGCTATACGAATAGATATAAGATCTGCAAAATCAGTAGAAAATAAAACTGTAAAACCAATTCCCAGTACAAAGCCAAAATATACAATTTTTCTTGCAACTCTTTTTCCATAAGATCTATTAGCTAAATCTGTAATTAAAAAAGCGATCGGATAAGAGAAAGCTCCGTAAGTTAATATATCATTTAAACCATAATAATTAATTGGAAATTGAACAAGATAATTTGAGGATAGGACAACAACACCCATCAAAAATGATAGAAGTAAAAATGATTTACTCATTAAGCTGTTTTAGATTGTGCAGTTTTTTTTTGAAATGGAGATTTAATTAATAAACTTTTTTTTAGTTTTTTTAATCTAGGAGATAAATTTTTATTTTTTACAGATTTTAGAAATTCATCAAAACTACCTTTTTTATCTACTGATCTAACCCCTGCATTACTCACTGTTAATTTTAAGCTTCTTTTTAAAAGTTCACTTGTAAATTTTACTTTTTTTAAATTAGGTAAGAATCTTCTTTTTGTCTTATTGTTAGCATGACTAACGTTATGACCTTTCATTGGATTTTTCCCAGTTAATTCACATTTTTTTGTCATAATTTGTTCGACTATATAAAGTGAGATATTGATGGCGTCAAGTTTATTAGATTATTCTAATCCTTTTTTCCAACTATTTCATTAAAGTTTTTTACACCATCTTTTAATAGTATTTCCTTTAGTTCTTTTTTAATTAGACCAACAATATTTGGACCTCTAAAAACCATGCCTGTATAAAGTTGTAAATAATCAGCTCCTGCTAAAAATTTTTGATAAGCAGATCTGCCAGAGTCCACACCACCTACGCCTATAATTTTAATTCTGCCTTTTAAAACTTTATAAAATTTTCTGATTAACTCTGAGGACTTTAACTCAATAGGTTTCCCGGATAATCCTCCTTTTTGATGGCTTTGAGTATTTTGTAAATTTTCTCTTGTTGTATCAGACGTGTTAGAAATTATAGCAGCTTCTATCTTGTTATCTAAAAGCACTTCAGAAATTTTCATAATTTCTTTATCATTAATATCTGGTGATACTTTTACCGCTATAGGTATTTTAGAGTTAAGATTTCTCTTCTCTTTTTCTATTAGTTTTAAAAGATCATCTAATTTTTTTTGATCGTGAAAGTTTCTTAAATCTTCGGTGTTTGGTGAGGAAATATTAACAGTGATATAATCAGAGACCCCATTAAACATTTTTAAACACTGAATATAATCATTTGTTCTATCTTCTGAGTCTTTATTAGGTCCAATATTTATTCCAAGTAATCCAGTTGGATTATTTCTTTTAATTCGATCTGCAATATTTTTTGAACCTAGATTATTGAAACCAAGTCTATTTATCAGGGCCTCATCTTCTACTAGTCTAAAAACTCTAGGTTTGGGATTTCCGTATTGTTCTAATGGTGTAACAGTTCCTACTTCGACGAAACCAAACCCTAAATTGAACAATGAATTATATACCTCGGCATTCTTATCAAATCCTGCTGCCATACCAATTGGATTTTCTATTTCTTTATTAAATAATTTAGTCTTAAAAAGAGGATTATTTTTTTCTTCATCTAAAATATTTGGAATAAAATTAAATTTTAGTGACTTTATCGCTAAACTATGAGCCGTCTCGGGATCTAATTTGAAAATTAAAGATCTTAAATTTGAAAACATTATTTAATTTTATTTAATATAAGATCTTTTGTTTCTTTCACACCAAAAAAACTTATAAAAAAACCCATCCTTGGTCCGTTTTCGTCTCCAAAAACTACTTCATAAATTAATTTAAACCAATCTCGAAGGTTCTCAGTATATCCATTTTCTTTACCAGTTGAATATATCATTGTTTGAATATCTTCTGGTTTCATTTTGTCGTCACATTTATCTAAAGTTTTTACCAGAGCTTCTAAAGCTTTTTTTTCTTCACCATTAGGCTTTTTATATTTTTTTTTCAATTTTATTACGTCGTTAAAATATTTTATTGCATAGCCTACTAAATTATCAAAGATAGGATTATCTTTCTCCGAAATGTCTTTTTTATATTTTTTAACAAATTTCCAAAGAAGTTCTTTGCTGTCAGCATTACTTGTTTCGACCAAGTTTAATAACATCGAAAACGACATAATCATATTTTCTTTAGGCACCAAACTATTATGAACATGCCACACCGGATTCATAAGTAGCTGCAACTCATTTTGATTTTTTGCTTTCTCAATTAGATCCAAATAATCATCGACAGTTTTTGAAACTATTTCTTTGTAAAGTTTTTTTGCTCTTTTTGGATTTTGATACATATACAGCGACAAACTTTCAGGAGAAGCATACTCTAGCCATTGATCAATAGTAATGCCGTTTCCCTTCGATTTTGAAATCTTCTCTCCTTTTTCATCCAAAAATAGTTCATATGCAAACCCTGAGGGATTTGTTTTTCCAATCAATTTGATAATTTTTGTTGAAAGTATTGCACTCTCTATAAGATCTTTTCCATACATTTCAAAATCAACATCTAGTGCATACCATCTCATAGCCCAATCGACTTTCCACTGTAATTTACAATTTCCATCATAAATGCTTGTTTCCAAATCTTTTCCATTATTATCAAAAACAATAATAGATTTTTCTTTATTTATATTTTTTACAGGTATTTCTAGAACATGACCTGTAACCGGACAAATTGGAAGAAATGGACTATACGTTTTTTGTCTCTCTTTTCCTAGTGTAGGAAGTATTATATTCATTATACCATCATAATTCTCTAAAATAACTTGGAGAGAAGAGTTAAAGAAACCTGATTTATAAAGTGATGTTGAACTTTTAAAATTATATTTAAATTTAAAATTGTTTAAAAATTTTTTTAGCATTTCATTATTATGCTCACCAAAACTATTAAATTTTTGAAAGGGATCAGGCACATTAGTAAGCGGTTTGTGCAAATTTTTTTCTAATAATTCTTTTTGTGGAACGTTGTCAGGTACTTTTCTAAGACCATCCATATCATCTGAAAAAGTAATGATTTCAGTTGGTAAATCAGTCAAATGTTTTAGTGCATTTACAATCATTGATGTCCTTGCAACTTCTCCAAAAGTTCCTATATGTGGAAGACCACTAGGACCATAACCTGTTTGGAGAATTATTTTGCCTTTTTTTTCTATAAAAGATTTTCTTTCTCGAAGCATTTTTTTTGCTTCAACGAAAGGCCATGCACTTGTTTTATCAAAATTTTCTTTTTTAATCATGATTAATTCAAATAAAATCTTAAATTAACGCTTTAACTTATTCTTATAGAGTTGAAATTTATTTACCATAAAATAATGTTCTATCAAAATGTCTAATTATAAAACTGTTTTTTTTACACTTGGAATTCTTCAAATAATTCTTGGAATTTTTATGTTGATCCCAATATTTGTTCAATTTTTTTTTAAAGAAATTGACTCCTCTTTTTTTGGTGCCTCAATTATTACAATTATTTTTGGTACGCTATTTTTTTTATCTAATCTTGATCATGATAAGAAGTTAAATTTACAGCAAGCTTTTTTATTGACCGCATTATCTTGGCTAAGTATCGCAATTTTTGGCTCACTTCCTCTAATATTTTCTGAAGTCAATTTTTCGTTTACCAATGCATTTTTTGAGAGTATGTCAGGCATTACAACAACTGGTTCAACAATCATTCCAAACTTAGAGGAGATGCCCAAAGCAATTTTGCTTTGGAGAGCAATTCTTCAATGGTTGGGTGGTATTGGAATAATTGTTATGGCGATCACTTTGATGCCAATAATGAATGTTGGTGGTATGCAATTATTCAAAATTTCTAACAGTGACTCATCGGAAAAAATTCTTCCTAAATCAAAAGAAATTGCATTGAGATTAATTTATATTTATTCAGGTCTCACTACTCTTTGCGCAATATCATATAAAATTCTTGGGATGAATACTTTTGATAGTATAACCCATTCTATGACAACAATAGCAACTGGGGGGTTTTCAAACTATAACGAGTCCATTGGTTTCTTTAACAGTTTTTCAATAGAAATTTCAGCAATGATTTTTATTATCTTGGGAAGTATACCTTTTATCGTTTATATCAAATTCTTAAACGGTAATAGAAGAATATTTTTTTCAGATATTCAAATTAGAACTTTTTTGAAAATAATCTTAATAAGTATTCTGATCTTATCAATTTATTTGTTTTTAGATAAATCGTCTGAACTAAACTTCAGAACAGTTTTATTCAATGTAATATCAATTTTAACAGGAACTGGATATGTAAATGCACAATTTGATAACTGGGGTGGATTTCCTTTAATTATATTTATAGGTTTAATGTTTATTGGTGGATGTGCTGGGTCAACAACTTGTGGTATAAAAATATTTAGATTTCAAATACTTTATTCATTTGTTTTGAATCAACTTAAAAAAATTATTTATCCTAAGGGAATTTTTGTTCTAAAATATAATCAAAGTCCTGTTGATGATAAATTTACTGCATCAATTATCTCTTTCATTTATATGTACCTGGTAATTTTTTTTGCGATTACAGCATTATTATCTTTGACGGGTCTTGACTTTATTACATCAATTTCTGGTGCTGCAACATCTATTTCAAATGTAGGACCTGGCCTAGGTTCAACTATTGGGCCAAACGGAAATTTTTCATCCCTACCTGATATCTCTAAGTGGATTTTAAGCTTTGGTATGATTTTGGGTAGATTGGAATTATTTGCAATCCTTGTATTATTTTTACCATCTTTTTGGAGGAATTAAATTTGATAGAAATTAAAAAAAATTCTTTGTCTGAAATGTTCTCGGTTTATTTTGACAAAAGAATGCTCAAAATTTTATTGCTTGGTGCAATATCAGGTTTTCCATGGGTTTTGATTGGAAGTAGTCTAAGTTTATGGTTAAAAGAAGATGGACTAAGTAGATCAACTGTTGGATGGGCTGGATTAATTTTTGCAGTTTACGCATTTAATTATTTATGGGCACCTTTAATAGATAGAATACAAATATCATATTTAACAAAAAAAATAGGTCACAGAAGAGGATGGATTGTTTTGATGCAAATTATCATCTTACTCTCACTTGCTCTTTGGAGTTTACTCGATCCATCTGATAATTTAGCTTTAGTTGTTTCAGTGGGTTTAATAATTGCTATAGCATCATCAACTCAAGATATAACAGTTGATGCTTTAAGAATTGAACAGATTGGTGAAAATGAGGGAAAATCCATGGCTGCTGGAGCCGCAATGGCAGTTGTCGGTTGGTGGACAGGATACAAGTTAGGTGGAGTACTATCATTATTTGCAGCAGATATTCTACAAAACATTGGTTTTGAAAATTATTGGCAATTAACTTTCTTAATTTTGGGAATTTTAGTAATTTTAATGAACATTGGCTTAATGTTCATTGACGAGTCTGGAAATTTAGAGAGACAAAATCAACAAAAAGAAAATGATAAATTGATATCATCTCAATTTAAAAAAGAAAATATATTTACAAAATTGATAACCTGGGTTGCTGGAACAATTAGTGGTCCAATCATTAGTTTTTTTAAAAAAAATGGCTTTTCGATTGCTCTAGGAATTTTAGGATTTGTTTTTTTATTTAAAGTGGGGGAGGCATTTCTTGGAAGGATGTCTATAATTTTTTATAAAGAAATAGGTTTTAGTAAATCGGATATCGCTATTTACTCTAAAACCTTAGGTTGGATCACTACTGTGACGTTTACTCTTTTAGGTGGACTTTTTGTAATAAGATCCGGGGTTTTAAAAGCAATGTTTTTTGCTGGAGTAATGATGGCAAGCACAAACCTTTTATTTAGCGTTTTGGCCTGGAGTGATAAATCAGAATTTTTATTTGCTATTGCAGTTATTTTTGACGATATAGCTGCTGCATTTGCAACAGTAGCTTTTGTAGCCTTTATATCTATGCTCGTAGACAGAGCCTATACAGCAACTCAATATGCGCTCTTAGCATCAATAGGTACCGCTGGCAGAACAACTTTAGCCTCCTCCTCTGGCGCCCTTGTTGATTGGTTAAATGGTGATTGGGGAATATTTTTTATTTTAACTGCGCTAATGGTCATTCCTTCATTAATAATCCTATGGATTATGAAAAATAAACTACAACTAAGTGAAAAATAATTTTTTAAATAAATCTGTAGCTAACATTTACTTAAAACCGTCTCCAAATTCTGAGGTAGTTTCACAAATTTTATATGGAGAGAAATTTATGATTCTATTGAAAAGAAAAAAATATATAAAAATAAAAACTCATTATGACAATTATATTGGATATATAAAAAAGGATAAGTTTTTAGAAAATTTTAAACCCTCACATAAAATTTCAAAAATTAAATCTAGAATTTTCTTTAAAAGAGGTAAAAGATTTTTGTCTTCAAAACATTATCTATATTATGGATCTGGTGTTTGTAAACGAAATGAAAATAAAAAGTATATAGAATTTGAAAAAAATAAATGGATCAAAAAAACTGATATCAAAAATATTGATCATCATGAAAAAAAATATATCAAAATATTCAAATGTTTTTTAAACACAAAATACTTATGGGGCGGAAAAACCTGTGTTGGAATTGATTGTTCAGCATTAATTCAAATCTATTTTTATTACAATAGAATATTTTTTCCAAGAGATACAAAAGATCAAATAAGATTTTGTAAAAGAAAAAGAGGTAGAAATCATCTTAAAGGAGACATCGTATTTTGGAAAGGACATGTTGGTATATGTCTAGATAAGTCTAGATTTATTCATGCTTATGGACCAAAAAAAAAGGTGATAATAATGCCAACAATACAAACAATTAAATTAATTGATAAAACCGCAAATCTGAAAGTTAAAAAAGTAAGTAATATTAGTAATATTTAATCTCTTCCAAAGTCAGGTTTGTTTACATCCTGTTTTAATTTAATAATTTTAGACCTAACTTTTTTAGTCTGAGATAATTTTTTTAAAATTGATTTATTATTTTTAGAATTTATGTCTTTTTTGAAAGATTTTAAGTTTTTGATAAACAAGTCAATCGCTTTTATAACATTAACCTTATTATCAAAGAAAATATCTCTCCACATAATCTCATTTGAAGCAGCTATTCTTGAAAAATCTCTCAACCCCCCAGCACTGTATTTGATAAGCCCAAATTTGAGTATTTTTTCAAAATCTTGAGCCGATTTAACCAAATTATAGGCTATTAAATGTGGTAAATGACTTGTGATAGAAAAAACTTTGTCATGTTTTTCAGAGTTCATAATAACAGTTTTTGAGCCCATCTTTTTCCAAAAAGAAATTAAAAATTTTAAATTCTTAGAACTTGTTTTTTTATCTTTAATTAATACGCACCATTTATCCTCAAACATATCAACTTTTCCAAATTCTGGTCCACTCACCTCTGATCCAGCGATAGGGTGACTCCTAATCCAATTTATACCACGCTTCAAAAATTTTTTAATAATTTTTGATGACTCGATTTTTGAAGATCCCACATCAGTAATCAGTGTCTTTGGTGAAATAGTTTTATTAATTTTAAGAATGAGTTTTTTATATTCACTCGTTGATGTGCAAACAATCACTAAGTTTGAATTTACCAAACCATCTTTAAGTGATTTAACAATTGTCCCAGGTAATCTGAGACTCTTTATTTTAGTGATATTAGATTTTGATTTTTCATAAATAAATATTTTTTTTGCTAATTTTTTTTTTGAAATCTTCCTTACTAAAGAAGAGCCCAATAATCCACAGCCTATAATTAATACATTTCTCATCTTCTAAATATATTTTGTGTTGCTTTGATAAATTTCATATTTTCCTCTTTTGACCCAATCGTTAATCGTAGCATATTTTTTATTTTATAACCTTCTTCAGTAGACCTTAAAATAATTCCCTTTTTTTTTAATTTTTCATAGAAACTATTAGCTCTTAGTTTACATTTATTAAAATTCAATAATAGAAAGTTAGCAGAAACTTTATTTGAGCTAATATCATAATTTCTCAAAAAATTTTTCAGTTTTGTTGCATAAATATGATTATGTTTTACTGAACGTGAAATAAATTTTTTATCCTTAAGTGACTCAATAGCTGCTTTTTGAGCTACTTCATTAACATTGAATGGAGGTTTAATAACATTCAAAGCATCAATAATTTTTTTTGAACCATATCCCCAACCAATTCTTAGAGATGATAGTCCATAGATTTTTGAGAATGTCCTTAATATAAAAACATTCTGCTTATTCTTGAATAAATCTAAACCAGATTTATAGTCTCTATTTTGCATGTACTCTGCATAAGCATCATCTACAACAAGTAAGATATTTTTTCTTAATCTTTTTCTTAAATCAGTTAATTCAAAACTGTTCAAGTAAGTGCCAGTCGGATTATTTGGATTAGCAAGAAATACAATTTTAGTTTTATTGCTTACTTTTTTAATTATTTCAGAGACAGAAACTTTAAAATTTTTTTCTTTGGCAAAAACAACTTTTGCACCAACTATTTTTGCATATATTCTGTACATTAAAAAACTAAACTGAGGAAGAATTACTTCATCTTTTGGTTTAAGGAAAAGTTGGCATAACATTTGAATAACTTCGTCTGAACCAGCTCCACAAATTATTTTTTCTTTGTCACAACTAAATTTTTTCGAGATCTGACTTCGTAATTTTTTAGACTTTCCATCAGGATATCTGAAAAGACTTAATTTTTTATTTGATATTGCTTTCTTGGCCTTGGCACTTACTCCTAGAGCTGATTCATTTGCTGAAAGTTTAATGATTTTATTAAAACTCTTAATAGTTGATTTGCCAGGTTGATATGCCTCAATATTAAATTTTTTAAATTTTATAGTTGTCATCTTTTAAATTTTAGCCTCTTTATAAATAAAATAACAATTTTTCATATAGAATTAGTTCAAATATTTTAAAAATTGACATACTAAATAACATCTTGTACAAAATTTATGCGCTGATTTACCTGAATTGCGAGCGCTTTAAAAAAACCGCTAAAAAAGTTTTTTTTCTCACAATTCAATAATTAGCATTAATAATTATGAATATTAAAGAGAATATAAAAACGCTTGTTATTAAAAAACCATTGAAACTTGATTGTGGTAAAACTATTAATAATTTTCCACTCGCATATGAAACTTATGGTTCGCTTAATAAAAATAAAGATAATGCAATCCTTGTTTTTCATGCACTTACTGGGGATCAATTTGTTACGGGTATTAATCCCATTACAAAAAAAGATGGTTGGTGGTCTTATGCAGTGGGTCCTAACAAATCAATAGATACAAATAAATATTTTGTTATTTGTGCAAATGTAATAGGCGGTTGTATGGGCTCATTTGGTCCAAGCCATAAAAATCCTGATACAAATAAAATTTACGGAACCGATTTTCCTGTAATTACTATTAATGACATGGTCAATGCACAAGTAAATTTATTAGATCATTTTGAGATAAAAAAACTTTTTTCAGTTGTTGGTGGATCAATGGGAGGAATGCAAGTTTTGCAATTTATTAGTAATTATCCGGATAAAGCTAGTACAGTAGTGCCGATTGCATGTACCTCTAGTCATTCTGCTCAAAATATTGCTTTTAATGAGTTGGGTAGACAAGCGATAGCATCAGATCATAATTGGTCAGATGGAAAATATTTATCTAATAATACTCTTCCGGATAAAGGGTTATCAGTAGCGAGAATGGCTGCTCATATAACTTATTTGTCTAAAAAAGGTTTACAAGAAAAATTTGGAAGAAAACTTCAAGAAAGAGATGCTCTTAAATTTGGATTTGATGCAGATTTTCAAATAGAGAGTTATCTAAGATATCAAGGATCGGTTTTTGTAGATCGATTTGATGCTAATAGTTATCTTTATATTACGAGAGCAATGGATTATTTTGATCTAGTTAAACAATTTGATGGTAATCTATCTAATGCATTTAAAAAAACTAAGGCTAAGTTTTTTGTAATATCTTTCACCTCAGACTGGCTCTATCCAACTCAAGAAAATAAAGATATAGTTATCGCTCTTAATGCAATTGGTGCTGATGTTGGATTTGTTGAAATAAAATCTGACAAAGGTCATGACTCTTTTTTATTAGATGTTCCAGACTTTTTGAAAACCCTTAAAAATTTTTTAGATAAATCTTATATAGAGAGATAATAGTGAAAACAGAATATAAAATAATAGTCGATTTAATAGAGGAAAAAACAAGAGTTTTAGATGTTGGCTGCGATGATGGAACATTAATGGAGTCATTAAAAAAAAATAAAAATGTTGATGCGAGAGGGATTGAGATTTCAAAGGATAAAGTTCAAACCTGCGTATCAAAAGGACTTACTGTAATTGAGGGAAACGCGGAATTGGATTTAAAACAATTTCCAAATGATTCTTTTGATTATGTTGTCCTAGGTCAAACGTTACAAGCTTTCGTAAATCCTGAAATTGTCATAAAAGAACTTTTAAGAGTTGGAAGGAAAGCAATCATAACAATTCCAAATTTTGGTCATTGGAAAGTAAGATTAAATTTGCTTATCAAAGGAACAATGCCAATCACAGAGTCGTTACCAAATGATTGGTATAACACCCCAAATATTCATATGTGTACGATTAAAGATTTTGTTAAATTTTCAAAAATTATAAACTTTAAAATCTTTAAATCTTTAGCTCTGACAAATAAAAATATATCAAATATTAATAATTCTAATTTATTTTATAAAAATTTATTTGCAGAATTAGGTATATTCTTAATTGAAAAATAAGATGAGAATAGAAATAATTAAGTGTTTACAAGACAATTATAGTTACCTTTTAATCGATGACACTAAAAATATTGGATGTGTTGTTGACCCTGGTGAGGCAGCTCCAATTATAAAATATGTTGAAAGTAATAATATTGAGTTAAAATATATTCTTAATACTCACCATCATTATGATCATATAGGTGGCAACTTAAAATTAAAGAAAAGATATAATTCTAAAATAGTTGGATTTAAAGAAGATAAAGATCGGATTCCAGAAATTGATGTACTTGTAGAAGATAATCAAAAATGGAAGGGCGAAAATTTTGAAGCGAAAATTTATCACATTCCAGGTCATACAAGTGGGCATATTGCCTTTCATTTTTTTTTGGAAAAAATAATTTTTACTGGGGATACTTTATTTTCTTTAGGATGTGGTAGAATTTTTGAGGGAACTTATGAACAAATGTTCAATTCGTTAAAAAAAATAAAAGAACTTCCGAAAGATACTCAGATATATTGCGGCCATGAATATACATTACAAAATTCAAAATTTTGTGAGTCTAATGATCCTGATAATTCAAATTTGAAAAGCAAAATTAAAGAAATTAAAGAAAAAATAAAAAATGGCCAACCCACCATTCCATCAATTTTATCTGATGAAATAGAATGCAATATATTTCTTAAAGCTAAAGATGTTGAAAGTTTTTCAAAATTAAGAGATTTAAAGGACAATTTTTGATTTATAAAACTTGACTATAGGCTTGCTCAGACTATATTGCCTTTACAAAATTTAGATTATTTATATGTCGTTCGCAGTGATAAAAACAGGTGGTAAACAATACAAAGTGAAATCTGGAGAGATTTTGAAAATTGAGAAATTAACAGATATTAAAGCTAATTCAAAAATAGAATTTAACGAAATTTTAGCTTATGGAGATAACAGTAAAATTGAGGTTGGGGCTCCAATGGTAAATGGTGCAAAAGTTGAAGCTGACTTAATTAAAAATAGCAAAAATAGGACTGTATTAATTTTTAAAAAAAGAAGAAGACATAACTCAAGAAGAAAAAATGGGCATAGACAGGAATATTCTATGATTAGAATAAATAAAATTTTTTCAAAAGATGGTAAAATTCTCTCAGAGGCTGAAAAAGTTTCAAAGGTAAAAAAGAAGACAGAAACAAAAAAAGAGGCTAGTAAATAACTAGGAATTAATTATGGCAACAAAAAAAGCAGGCGGATCTTCTAGAAATGGACGTGATAGTGCTGGGCGAAGACTTGGTGTCAAAAAGTATGGTGGCCAATCTGTTATACCTGGAAATATTATTGTAAGACAAAGAGGTACAAAAATATTTCCTGGAGAGAACGTAGGAATGGGTAAAGATCACTCAATTTTTTCAGTAATAAAAGGTAAAGTTGTTTTTAAAAAAACAAAGTCAGATAGAACTTTTGTTTCAGTAAAACCCAATTAATAGTACAACTTAAACTATTGTTGTATTATGAAATTCTTAGATCAAGTTAAAATTTATATTAAAGCTGGAAACGGTGGAGATGGTTCTCCGAGTTTCAGAAGAGAAAAATTTATAGAATACGGTGGCCCAGATGGTGGTGATGGTGGAAAAGGAGGTTCAGTAATTTTAAAAGCTGAACAGAATTTAAATACTTTGATTGATTTTAGATATCAACAACATCATAAAGCAAAGGGAGGCGAGAACGGTGCAGGACAAAACCGAACAGGCAAGAGTGGTGAAGATTTAATTTTGAAGGTTCCCTTAGGAACACAAGTTTTTGAAGAGGACAACAAAACATTAATTTACGACTTTACGAAAATTAGTGAGGAATTTATCGCTGCTGCTGGTGGTAAAGGTGGACTGGGCAATACAAGATTCAAAAGTTCTACTAATAGGGCTCCAAGGAAATTTACAAAAGGAACTCAAGGAGAAGAGTTTACAATTTGGCTTCAATTGAAAACAATAGCAGATATTGGGATTATAGGATTGCCTAATGCAGGTAAGTCAAGTTTATTAGCATCGGTTACTAACGCAAATCCTAAAATTGCAAACTATCAATTTACCACTTTAAATCCAAATTTGGGAGTAGCAAGTTATGATAATAAAGAAATAACGATAGCAGATATACCAGGATTAGTAGAAGGGGCTCATAAAGGTACAGGCCTTGGAATTCAGTTTTTGAAACATATTGAGAGATGTAAATCTCTTTTACATTTAATTGATATTACAAGTGAAGATTTAAAAAAAAGCTATCAACAAGTAAAAAATGAGCTTAAAAAATATAGTAACAAACTCACTAAAAAAAAAGAATTAATCGTGCTGAACAAAATAGATCTTATTGATGAAAAAGAACTAAATCACATAGTTAAAGATTTTAAAAAGAATACTAAATCAGAAGTTATTACTGTATCAACATTCAATAAGTCTTCAGTATCAAAAATCAAATCAAAATTATTGAATTATGTATCTTAAAAACTCAAAAAAAATTGTTATCAAGATCGGTTCTTCACTTTTAGTAGATCAAGATAAGAAAATAAGAAAAAAATGGCTCTCTAGCTTTGCGAAAGATATAAAAAAATTAAGATTGAATAATCAAAAAGTTATAATTGTTTCTTCAGGTGCAATAGCCCTTGGATGTAAAAAAATGAATTATAATAAAAAAAATCTTAAGCTAGATAAAAGTCAAGCAATTGCATCTATAGGGCAAATTGAATTAATGAATTTGTTCTTAGAAACGTTTTCAAAATATAAATTAGATATTTCTCAAATTTTACTTACTCTTGATGACACCGAGGAAAGAAGAAGATCAATTAATGCAAAAAGAACTTTTGAAAACTTATTCGATCTTGATTTCATCCCTATTGTTAATGAGAATGATACTATTGCTACATCTGAAATTAAATATGGAGATAATGATAGACTTGCTTCTAGAGTAGCTCAAATTACAAATGCAGATACATTAATATTACTCTCGGATGTGGATGGTTTATACACAAAAAACCCAAAAAAATTCAAAGATGCTCAGTTAATTAAGAAAGTGATCGATTTAGACAAAGTTATTAAGAGTATAAATATCAAAGGTATGACAGAATTAGGAAGCGGTGGCATGAATACAAAAATCGAAGCTGCTAAAATTTGTAATTTGGCTGGTTGCAATATGGTAATAGCAAATGGGTTAAATCTTAATCCTATCGATCGTATCCAGAGTGAAAATAATTGCACTTGGTTTATTTCTAAAATATCTAAAATGCATGCAAGAAAAAAGTGGATAATCAGCTCAATTTCTCCTAAGGGTGAACTTATAATTGATGATGGGGCGAAAAAGGCTCTTCATAGTGGAAAAAGTTTATTAGCGGCTGGAATTAAAAAAGTGATCGGTAGATTTAATAAGGGAGATCATATTAAAATTTTAGATAATAAAAAAAAAGAGTTTGCTCGTGGACTTAGCTCTTTTTCATCCAAAGAAATAAATTTAATTATGGGCTGTCATTCGAATGAAATACAAAAAATTTTAGGATACGTATCAAAATCTGAGGTAGTGCATAAAGATGATATGGTAGAAATCTAATGAGAAAGATATTAATAAATATTGGTGAAAGATCAAAACAAGCGTTTGCCCAACCAATAAATACTTATAAAAAAAATAAAGTTTTAAGTGATTATCTTAAAATGATAAGAAAAAATAAATATTTAATTATTAAGGAAAATAAAAAAGATGTAGATCGGGCTATCAAAATAAAGTTAAGAGATAATTTAATAAATCGACTAATTTTAAATGAGAAAAAAATCTTGGGTATTATTAATTCAATCCAAAAAATAATTAAGTTAAAAGATCCAGTTCACAATGTTATTGAAAGATGGAAAAGACCTAATGGACTTGTATTTTCAAAAATATCAATCCCGATAGGAGTAATAGGTGTAATTTATGAAAGTAGACCAAATGTAACCTCGGATGTAGCATCATTATGTTTTAAATCTGGAAATCCAGTTATTTTGAAAGGTGGTTCTGAGGCCTTTTATTCTAATAAAATTTTATCAAATTTATTCAGAAAAGCTTTGAAGATTAATAAAGTTGATCAAAACTTTGTTCAATTCATCGATATAAAGAATAGAAAAGTGGTAGATTTTTTACTCACTAAAATGACTAATTTGATTGATGTAATCATACCAAGAGGGGGTAAAAATTTAGTTAAAAAAGTACAAAACATTTCTAAAATTCCAACTATTGGTCACTTAGAAGGTGTTTGTCATTCATATGTAGATAAAGATGCAGATCCCAAAATTGCTACCAATGTAATAGTAAATGCAAAATTAAGAAATACAGCGATTTGTGGAGCAACTGAAACAATTTTGCTCAATGAGCGTATAATCAAAAAGTTTGGAGCTCATATATTAAAGATATTAGAGGAAAAAGGTTGTCAAATTATTGGAGATAATAAAATACGAAAAATTTACAAAGGTAAAATCAAAAAAGCATCAATCAAAGATTGGTCAAAAGAATATTTATCTGCTACCGTTTCTGTTAAATCGGTCAAAAACTTACAAGAGGCTATTTCTCATATTAATAAATATGGAACTATGCATACTGATTGTATTATTACTAAAAACAAAAAAACTGCTAAAAAATTTTTAATGGGAGTTAAAAGTTCAATAGCGATGCACAATACATCTACACAATTTGCAGATGGTGGTGAATTTGGATTTGGTGGTGAGGTTGGAATTTCGACAAATGTTCTTCCACCAAGAGGCCCTGTAGGACTTGGACAACTAATTTCCTACAAATATCAAGTAACAAGTAATGGTAAAATTAGAAAGTAAATTGGTTACAAGAAGAAACAAAATTGGGATCCTAGGTGGATCCTTCGATCCTGCACACAAAGGTCACTTAACTATCTCAAAAGAAGCAATTAAAAGATTTAAATTACGAAATTTTATTTGGGCAATAACAAAAAAAAATCCTTTTAAAAAAAAAACGCATACAAGTTTAGATAATAGAATCAAGCATTGCAAAAAAATTATTGGATCAAGTAAATTGATTAAAGTAAAATTTTATGAGGACATAATTAAATCGAATAAAACTTTTGATTTGATAAATCATGTTTCAAAGAACAAAAAAAACAAAATTTATTTTATAATGGGTGCTGATAATTTAATAAAATTTCACAAATGGTATAAATGGAAATTAATTTCGCAGAAATGTAAAATAATAGTATTTGATAGGCATGGTTATAAAAAAAAATCATTAAATTCAACTACATATAAAAGATTAAATAGAGAAAATTTGAAATTTATTGAATTTGAAAAGGTCAATATTTCTTCTTCTCAATTGAGAAAAATTTGATATGGTTTAGTTAATTAATGGACAAAATTTCTGATTTAAAAAAAATCATAATTCAAACTTTAGATATCAATAAAGCTTTAGACATTGTTAGCATCGATCTTAAAGATAAAAGTTCAATGGCTGAATACATGATTATTGCAAGTGGTACGTCATCTAGACATATCCAGTCACTTTCTGAGCAAGTTTTAGAAAAATTTAAAGATTATGGAATGAAAGATTCAAAAATCGAGGGAAAAGATAGTACTGAGTGGAAACTGGTAGATGGAATAGATCTAATTGTCCACATATTTCATCCAGAAAAAAGAAAATTTTATGAACTAGAAAAAATGTGGTCAGAATTTATTCCAAAAGAAAAACTTATAATATGAGGAAAATTTTTTTTATTATCAGTATATTTTTCCTGAAGTTTTTAACTTTTAATCCTGTCGTTGCAGCTGAAAATGATGTTTATAAGAAAATAGATTTATTTGGAGAAGTATTAGAAAAAATTAATAAGGAATATGTCGATGAAATAAATCAATCTGAAAGTATGGATGCTGCAATAGATGGTTTACTTCAATCACTAGATCCTTACTCAGCATATATGTCACCTGAAATTTTCAACGAAATGCAGACTGAAACAAGTGGTGAATTTGGTGGCTTGGGAATAGAGGTAAATATGGAGTCTGGAGTTGTAAAAGTAATTTCCCCTATTGACGATACTCCAGCGTCTAGAGCTGGAATTAAAGCTGGTGACTACATCATAAAGATAGATGATATTCAGGTACAAGGTAAGTCTCTAAGTGAAGCTGTAGATTTGATGAGAGGACCTGTAGGTTCATCAATTATTTTAACTGTAAGAAGAATAGGACAAAAAAAAGCTTTAACATTTGAAATCGTAAGAGAAATAATTCAAATTAAATCAGTAAAAGCTGATCTTTTAAAAAATAACGTTGGTTATCTTAGATTAACATCTTTCAATGAAAATAGTGGTGATCAAATAAGAGAGCAGATTAGAG
Source organism: uncultured Pelagibacteraceae bacterium (assembly GCA_902541825.1). Taxonomy (GTDB): domain Bacteria; phylum Pseudomonadota; class Alphaproteobacteria; order Pelagibacterales; family Pelagibacteraceae; genus Pelagibacter. Next base: position 18,168 of record CACBRY010000001.1, read on the forward strand.
AATTTGAAAAAAATGGAAATATAAATTCATATATACTAGATTTAAGAAATAATCCTGGAGGGTTGTTATCACAAGCTATAAGGATATCAGATTTTTTTTTAGATAATGGGGAGATTGTATCTACCAAAAGTAGAAAGGCTTCTGAAAATAGAAAATGGTTTGCCAAAAAAGGAGATTTGATAGGTGGCAAAACTTTGGTTGTATTAATTAATTACGGTTCTGCATCTGCTTCAGAAATAGTTGCTGGAGCACTACAAGATCATAAAAGAGCGATTATTTTAGGCGAAAATAGTTATGGAAAGGGTTCAGTGCAATCAATTATTCCACTAAAGAATAAAGGAGCAATAAGGCTCACTGTTGCAAAATATTACCTACCATCAGGCAAATCAATTTCTGAGGTTGGAGTAAGTCCTGATATTGAGATTGATGAAGATACGGATGAATTTAGGATTAAGACAGACACCGATAATCAACTAAGTTACGCATTAAAACTTTTAAACGGCTAAATGAAAGAGCAATATAAACATCTACCACTCCGTAGTGGTGTAGGCATTGTTGTGCTTAATCAAGAAAATAAAATTTTTGTTGCAAGAAGAATAGACAACCCAAAAAACTTCTGGCAAATGCCGCAAGGAGGTATTGATGAAGGTGAAGATTTTCTTACCGCCGCATACAGGGAGTTAAAGGAAGAGACTAGTATTACAAAAGTAGAGCTAATTAAAGAATTAGATGGTTTTATAACATATGAATTACCAGATCACTTATTGGGTATAATTTGGAAGGGTAAGTATAAGGGACAAAAACAGAAATGGTTTATAATGAAGTTTACTGGAGAGGATAGTGAAATAAATATTAAAACAAAAAAACCTGAATTTCTCGAATGGAAATGGATTGAATTAGAATCCTTAACAAAAGTTGTGGTAGATTTTAAATTACACGTCTATCAAGAAATTAAAAAAAAATTAGAGTTATTATTAGTTAATCGATCTTAGAACTTCGACTTTTTGATCTGCTAAATATTTAGCCTGATCACTGATCTCAGATTTACTTGCTTCCGCTTCAGCTTTTTTGAGTAAATCCCCTTGTTTAGATTTATCTAAATCTGCCACAGAGATTATTGTGCTTGTTAAGATAGATAAATTATTATTTTTAAATTCAATAATTCCATCTTCTACATAATAATTTTCATCATCTGATTTCGAAAATACTTTAATTATCCCAGGTTTTAAAAAAGAAATAATAGATATGTGATCTTTTAAAATCCCCATTTCACCCTCAAATGCAGGTACAACAACCTCTAAAACATCCTCTTTTACTAAAAAAGATTTTTCTGGGTTTACAATTTCAATTTTAAACTCTTCGCTCATTAAGCAGCAGCTTCTTGTTCCATTTTTTTAGCTTTCTCAATTGCCTCTTCAATCGTTCCCACCATATAAAACGCTGCTTCAGGTAAATGATCATATTCACCTTTACAAATAGCATCAAAGCCTTTGATGGTTGAGTCTAAATCTACCAATTTTCCTGGTGATCCTGTGAAAACTTCTGCAACAAAAAATGGTTGAGATAAAAATCTTTGAATTTTTCTCGCTCTAGCTACAACCAGCTTATCCTCTTCAGATAATTCATCCATACCCAAAATGGCTATGATATCTTGTAATGATTTGTAAGATTGTAATATTCTTTGCACATCTCTCGCTACTCTATAATGTTCATCACCAACGATTCTAGGGTCTAGAATTCTTGAAGTTGAGTCTAACGGATCAACAGCAGGATATATTCCAATTTCAGCTATTTGTCTTGAAAGCACAGTTGTTGCATCCAAATGAGCAAAAGATGTAGCCGGAGCAGGGTCAGTTAAATCATCTGCAGGTACATAAATTGCTTGTACTGAGGTAATTGATCCTTTGTTAGTAGTGGTAATTCTTTCTTGAAGATTACCCATATCAGTTGCTAATGTTGGTTGATAACCAACTGCGGATGGAATTCTGCCCAAAAGTGCCGAAACTTCTGAGCCTGCTTGAGTAAATCTAAAAATATTATCAACAAAGAAAAGTACATCTTGGCCCTCTTGATCTCTAAAATATTCTGCTACAGTCAATCCAGTAAGTGCCACTCTAGCTCTAGCGCCTGGGGGTTCATTCATTTGTCCATAAACTAATGCTGCTTTAGATCCTGGTCCGTCCTGTTTGATAACACCAGACTCAATCATTTCATGATAAAGATCATTTCCTTCCCTTGTTCTCTCTCCTACACCTGCAAAAACTGAAAAGCCTCCATGTGCTTTTGCAACGTTATTGATTAACTCCATAATCAAAACAGTTTTTCCAACACCAGCACCACCGAACAAACCAATTTTTCCTCCTTTTGCATAAGGAGCAAGCAAATCAATTACTTTAATACCAGTAACAAGTATTTCAGTTTCAGTCGATTGATCATTAAATTCAGGGGCACCTCTATGAATTGGCCAGCTTTCTTTAGTTTTTACTTCTCCTCTTTCGTCTATTGGCTCTCCAATAACATTAATAATTCTTCCAAGAGTTTCAGGTCCTACTGGAACTTGTATGGGAGCATTGGTATTAATTACCTCATCACCTCTTTTTAAACCTTCAGTAGCATCCATTGCAATAGTTCTAACTGTAGTTTCACCCAAGTGTTGCGCTACTTCTAAAACTAATCTGTTGTTTCCATTTTTACATTCCAATGCTGTTAAAATTTCTGGAAGTTCTCCATCAAATTTAACATCTACTACTGCTCCAATAACCTGTGTAATTATTCCTTTGCTCATAATTATAAACTTTCTGCTCCTGATATGATTTCTATTAGTTCTTTTGTAATTGCTGCCTGACGACTTCTATTATATTCGATAGTAAGTTTGTCAACCATTTCACCTGCGTTACGGGTAGCATTGTCCATTGCACTCATTCTGGACCCTTGTTCGCTAGCTGAATTCTCCAACATTGCCTTAAATATTTGTGTTGAAATATTTTTTGGCAATAAATTGCTTAAAATTTCATCTTCATCTGGCTCAAATTCATAACTTTCGTCTGAATTATTATGATCCTCTTCATTGTTTAAGGGTATAATCTGTTGAGCTTGAGGTATTTGAGTGATTACATTTTTAAATTGATTATAAAAAATAGTACATATATCAAACTCACCAGCCTCAAATTTTTCAATTATGATCCTTCCAACTTTATCGGCATCAAAATAATTTGCATTTTTAGACTCTTTAAAAGATATATTTTCAATAATTTTATCTCCATAAACTCTTTTTAGTTGGTCATTTCCCTTTGACCCTACAGTAATAATCTTTAATTGTTTACCCTCGTTTAAAATTTTTGAAAAATAACTTTTCGCTTTTTTAATTATGTTAGAATTAAAACCGCCACAAAGGCCTCTGTCTGATGTCATTACTACACATAGGTGAACTTTATTTTCGCCTGTCCCAGATAATAATTTTGGGGCATTTTCCTTATCAGATATACCATTAGATAAGTTTAAAATAATATTGTTCATTTTTTCTGAATAAGGTCTCCCTCTCTCAGCGCTTTCTTGAGCTCTTCTTAATTTTGCTGCTGCAACCATTTTCATAGCTTTCGTGATTTTTTGTGTAGACTTTACACTAGCTATCCTTTTTTTGAGATCATCTAGACTTGCCATATTACATTAAGATTTAAAGGTTCCTTTCAGCTGAGTAATTACTTCTACCAATATCTTTTCTTTATCTTCATCAAGTTTTCCAGTGCTTTGAATTGCTTCAATTATTTCAGGTTTATCTGATTTACATTTATTAATAATTTTGTTTTCAAACTCTGATACATCTTTTAAATCAATATCATCGAGATATCCTTTAACACCGCAGAAAACTGATATTACTTGTTCAGCAACAGTCAATGGTGAGTATTGTTTTTGTTTTAGAAGTTCAGTTAGTTTTGAGCCCCTATTTAAAAGTTGTTGTGTAGATGCATCCAAATCAGATCCAAATTGAGCAAATGCTGCCATTTCTCTGTATTGTGCTAATTCTAGTTTCATCGATCCCGAAACTTTTTTCATAGCTTTTGTTTGAGCTGATGATCCAACTCTAGATACTGATAACCCAACGTTAATTGCTGGTCTTATACCTTGGTTGAATAATTCTGTTTCTAAGAATATTTGACCATCAGTAATTGAAATTACATTAGTAGGAATAAATGCAGAAACATCTCCTCCTTGTGTTTCAATAATTGGAAGTGCTGTTAATGAACCACCACCATGCTCGTCGCTTAACTTTGCAGCTCTTTCAAGTAATCTACTATGTAGATAAAATACATCTCCCGGATAAGCCTCACGGCCTGGAGGTCTTCTCAATAATAGAGACATTTGTCTGTACGCAACAGCTTGTTTAGATAAATCATCATAGATAATAAGTGCATGCATTCCATTATCTCTAAAATACTCACCCATAGCACATCCTGTATACGGTGCTAAAAATTGTAATGGAGCAGAGTCTGATGCTGTAGCTGCAACAATAGTTGTGTACTCCATTGCACCTGCTTCCTCTAAAGTTTTTTGAATTTGTCTTACCGTTGATCTTTTTTGTCCAACTGCAACATAAATACAATATAATTTTTGTTTTTCATCACCTGACTCATTTATTTTTTTTTGATTAATAATTGCATCCACAGCAACTGCGGTTTTACCTGTTTGTCTGTCACCAATAATTAATTCCCTTTGACCTCTTCCAATTGGAACTAAACTATCGATTGATTTTAATCCAGTTTGCATTGGTTCATTGACTGATTGACGAGGAATAATTCCTGGTGCTTTTACCTCTACTCTAGTTTTTTTAATATTTTTATCAAATGGACCTTTTCCATCAATAGGATTACCTAAACCGTCTACAACTCTTCCTAACAATTCCTTTCCAACAGGAGTATCAACAATGTTACCCGTACGTTTTACTACATCACCCTCTTTTACATTTCTATCATCACCAAAAATTACAACACCAACATTTTCACTTTCTAAGTTAAGAGCCATCCCTTTTGATCCATCTGCAAATTCCACCATTTCACCAGCTTGTACATTATCCAAACCATAAATTCTTGCTATACCATCTCCAACTGATAATACCTGCCCTACTTCTGCAACTTCGGCTTTTTCACCAAAATTTTTGATTTGTTCTTTTAATATTTTTGTAACTTCTGAAGGATTTATTTCCATCTATGCCTCTATCATTCTATTTTCGATTTGCTGTAATTTATTTTTAATTGAGGAATCAACCATAGTACTTCCAACTTGGACTACCAGGCCTCCTATTAAACTTTCATCGTGTTTATAGTTTAATTTTATTTTAGAGCTAAAATTCATTGATAACTCATCTGTAATCTTTTTAATTTCATCACTTGATAATTTTTTTGCTGATTTCAATTCAGCTATAAGCTCACCTCTTTTTTTGAAACAAATTTCAATAAAACTTTTAAGAATTCGTTCTATAAAAAAGAAACGTCTCTTTTGAATTAAGAAATTTAAAAAATTTTTAAATAAATTATCAAATTTATTACTAGCAGCTATTTTATTTATCACCTTTGAGAGATCCTCTTGGCTAGTAGTGGGATCTTTAATTAAATTAAAAAAATCTTTACTTTGATTAATTAGATTTAATACAGATAAAGATTGTTCCTCTATCTGGCTCAATAAATTATTTTCTTCTGAAAGCTCAAAAAGTGCGAGAGAATACCTTTCAGCTGATGAAATTGAAAATCCTGTATCTTTGCTCAACTTGTTTCCTATATAATGTTGAAGATTATTTAAAATTCAGGCTTTAATTAGCATATGACCCTCGTGTCTTCAAGTGACTGATATGTCAAAAATGCCTCTTTTTATTGGTTAATTGAAGTTTATTGGATCAACATCAACTGAAAGTTTTATTCCCTTAAAAAATTTATATTTTGGAATAATTTTAGCTAAAGAATTTTGCATTTTCATAGATTTTGATCCTCTTATCAAGAGTCTTATCCTAAATTTTTTTTTTATTCTAAATATTGGTGCATTCACAGGACCCAAAATTTTTCCGTTAATTTTGTTTTCAATAAAATTCTTGAAGTTAAAAGCTTCTTTTTCTAATTTTTTTTCATTTTCTCCTGTGAGGATTAAAGAAATAAATCTTTGATAAGGAGGAAGTTTATTTTTTTTTCTTATTTCTAACTCTCTTTCTAAAAAGATATCTGGATTTTCATTTGTTATTTCAGAGATCATTTTAGAATTATTTTCATAAGTTTGAAAATAAACTGTCGCTGGTTTTCCAGTTCTACCAGCTCTTCCTGAAAGCTGATGATAAAGTTGTAAATTCTTTTCAGCCCCTCTTAGATCGTGACCGTGAGATGAAAGATCAATATCTACAACAACAATACAATTCAAGTGAGGAAAATGAAAACCTTTTGATATTAATTGAGTTCCTACTAAAATCTGAATTTCGTTATTAATTATTTTTCTAATTTTTTCTTTTGAGTCTTTTTTATTCATCGTATCACTTGAAAAAATATCAATTTTTTTGCCAGGAAACTTTCTTTTAACTTCCTCAGAAATTCTTTCAACACCTGGTCCGCTAAAGACAAATTCACAATTATCACCTTTCTTACAATTTCTTTTTAACTGTGATTTGAAACCACAATAATGACATATCAAATTATTTTTATTCTTATGATAAACTAAATTTATTGTACAATTTGGGCATGTGAAGCTTGAAAAACATTTGTTACATAATGCGTTAGGTGAAAAACCTCTTCTATTCAAAAAAAACAAAACTTGATCTTTTTTTTCAAGATGTAGATTAACTTTTTCAATTATTTTCGCTGATAACCATGATTGCTTCTCAAGTTTTGTATTATTTAAATTAATGATTTCATAATTAGGAAGTGCAGCATTTCTATACCTTTCACTTAGTCTAGAGACTTCATATTTTCCCTTTTTAATATTTTCAAACGTTTCTATGGAAGGAACTGCTGTGATCAAGTTGACAGGAATGTTTTCAAATGATGCTCTTGAAATTGCCATATCTCGTGCATTATATGTAACACCTTCATCTTGTTTGAAAGATTGATCATGTTCCTCATCGACAATTATTATTCCTAATTTTTTAAACGGTAAAAATAAAGAAGATCTTGCACCAATGACAACTTTAATTTCACCACAGGAAATGCCGCTCCAAATTATTTCTTTTTTCTTTTTTGAGATACCAGAGTGCCAAATTGCTGGATTAAATCCAAAATATTCTGAAAATTTTTGCTCAAACTGACTGGTCAAACCTATTTCTGGTAAAAGAATTAATGACTGAAAACCCTTCTCTATTAAAGATTTTAACGTCTCAAAATAAACTAAAGTCTTACCCGATCCTGTTGTTCCTTGTAAAACATGAACTCTAAATTTTTCATTTGAATAACTCATTTTTTCCAAGGATTTGATTTGATTAATAGATAGTTTAAAGGATTTTTTTTTTATTTTATTATTATACGGTTCATAAATTTTTTTTTCCATTTTTTCTATCGCATTACTGCTCAATAAAACTAGCTTTAATGCCATTCCTTTTGGTATTAAATTATACTCAGCAAACCAATTTAAAAAATTTATTGTGTCTTTCTTTAATGGAGTTACGTCTAATTTTTTTTGGATACTTTTTATTTTAAATTTTTTATTATCATTTTTTTCAAATTCATCCCATACCACACCTGTTATTTTAGATTTTCCAAAAGGGACTAGAACAAATTCACCAAGCTTAAGATTAATTTCACTTTCATAAGTAAAAGGATGATTAAAAATATTAGGTAGTAGAATCGGGTATTTCATATTTTTATAATATGAAAAAAAATTAAGAGTGTATTGCTCTTTTATCTACTGATAACGCAGCTTCTTTGACAGCTTCAGAAAAAGTTGGGTGAGCATGGCAGGTTCTTGCTATATCCTCGGCGCTTGCACCAAATTCCATTGCAACACCGATTTCAGCAATTAATTCTCCAGCATGAGGGCCAATTATATGTGCGCCTAAAACTTTATCTGTCTCAGCATCTGCAAGAATTTTCACAAAACCTTCTGCATCATCTATAGCTTTAGCTCTAGAGTTGGCCATGAATGAAAATTTACCAACCTTATAACTTTTATTTAATTCTTTTAATTGCTCCTCTGTTTTCCCAACTGAGGCAACCTCTGGTGAGGTATACACCACACCTGGTATTGTATCATAGTTTACATGACCTGATTGACCTACAATATTTTCTGCAACTGCTATACCCTCATCTTCAGCCTTATGTGCAAGCATGGGACCAACAATCACATCGCCTATCGCATAAATATTTTCAATATTTGTCTTAAATTTCTTGTCAGTTTTTATTCTATTTTTTTCATCTAAGCTCACCCCGGCATTTTTTAAATTCAAACCATCTGTATTTGGTTTTCTGCCAACTGAAATTAAAACTACATCACATTCAAAATTGTTTTTATTTCCATCTTTATCAATTGTTGAGACCACTGCACCTGAATTATTTTTTTGAATTGTTTCAACTTTATTTTGCATATTAAACTTCATTCCTTGTTTTTTAAGAATTTTCATAAACTCAGATGAAATTTCTTTATCCATACCAGGTGTTATATGATCCAAAAACTCAATAACTTCTACTTTTGCACCAAGTCTTGACCACACTGATCCCATCTCCAAGCCGATATAACCTCCACCAACAACAACCATTTTATTTGGCACTTTTTCTAATTTTAAAGCTCCAGTTGATGAAACTATTATTTTTTCATCTATTTCAATGCCCGGTAGAGATACTGGTACAGATCCTGTGGCTATAACTGTTTTTTCAGTTTGAATTATTGTTTCTTTTTTTTGATCATCTTTTATTAAGATTTCATTTTTTGATTTAAAACTTCCATGGCCTTTAAAATAGGTAACTTTGTTTTTTTTTAAAAGAAATTCTACACCTTTTGTAAGAACAGTGACTGCTTTGTCCTTGCTCTTCATCATTTTATCAAGATTTAGTTTTACTTCTCCTATTTCAATACCTTTATTTGCCAAACCTTTAACTTTATGAAATTCCTCAGATAGATTAAGTAAACTTTTTGAGGGGATACAACCAATATTCAGGCATGTGCCACCAAGAGATCCTCTGGACTCTATACATGCAGTTTTTAACCCTAGTTGGGCAAGTCTAATTGCGCAAACATAACCTCCTGGGCCACCTCCTATAACTACTGCTTGAAATTTTTCCGACATCCTAAATATCCAAAAATAACCTTCTAGGGTCCTCAAGGCTTTCTTTGATCATTTTAAGAAAGGATACAGACTCTTTACCATCAATAATTCTATGATCATAAGATAAAGCTAAATACATTACTGGTCTTATCTTGATTTCACCATCTACTACAATAGGTCTATCAACAATATTATGCATTCCTAATACTCCAGATTGAGGTAAGTTTAGAATTGGAGTTGAAAGCATTGACCCATAAACTCCGCCATTACTAATAGTAAAGGTTCCTCCTTGAAGATCTTCAATTACAAGTTTTCCATCTTTTGCTTTTTCAGAAATTTCTTTAATATTTTTTTCAATATCTGCAAAAGATAGTTCATCCACGTTCTTTAAAACTGGAACTACAAGACCTTTATCTGTTCCAACTGCAAAACTTATATTATAATAATTTTTATAAACAATTGTGTCTCCATCTATCTCAGCATTAACAGCTGGAAAATTTTTTAAAGCCACTATACAAGCCTTAACAAAAAATGACATAAAACCAAGCTTGATACCATATCGACTTTGGAAATCTTCTTGGTTGTCCTTTCTCATATTAATTATATTTGTCATGTCCACTTCATTAAAAGTAGTGAGTAAAGCTGCATTTTCCTGGGCTTGTTTCAGTCTTTTTGCTATAGTTTGCCTTAACCTAGTCATTTTAATACGCTCTTCTTGACCATATTTAATTTTTCTCTCTGAAGGAGGAGGATTAACTCCCATCAAGCTTATTAAATCACCTTTTAGTATTCGACCATCTTTCCCAGATCCTTTTACTGACTTAACGTCAATATTGTTTTCGTCTACCATTTTTCTTACAGCTGGAGATAATGTTTGACTTTCCTCAGAAGAATTTTCCTCTATGTTACTGTTTTCTATTTCCTCTGTTAAAACCAGTGGTTCCTCTTTTAACTTGTTACTATCATTATCCTCTTCCAATATATCTAATTCCGCTGGTTCTTTAATTGGATCTAAGTCAATTACATTGTCTTTTTCTTTAATCTCTTCTTTTTTTTGTAAATTTGAGGGCTGAATTTTCTCTATTTTATTTGATCTTTTAACCTCGCCTTCAATTTCAGTAACTAAACCTAAAATTTCTCCCACTTTAACAGTTGACCCATCTTGAGAGTTAATTTCAATTAATTTTCCTGTAACTGGAGACGGTACCTCCAAATTTACCTTGTCTGTCTCTAATTCAACAATTGGCTCATCTGCATCAACTGTTTCACCTTTATTTTTTAACCATTTGGATACTGTAGCTTCTGTAATACTTTCACCTAAAACTGGGACTAATATTTTTTCGCTCATTTTAAATTATTCAAAAACCTTCTTAATAATTTCTTGTTGTTGTGAAATGTGTCTTTTTGCATAACCAGTGGCTGGTGATGCATCTGGACTTCTTCCAATATAAGAAATCTTTTTATTATTAGCCTTTATATTATCTAATGTCCATTGGATATAATCTCTAGCAGAAAACCAGGCTCCCATATTTTTTGGCTCTTCCTGACACCAATAAAATTTAGCTTTTTTGGCATAAGGTTTTAGCTCTTTTGCAAGTGCCTTAGCTGGAAAAGGATAAAGTTGCTCAATTCTATAAAATATCAAATCATCTCTTTTAAATTTTTCTCTAGCCTCAAGCAAATCAAAATAAATTTTTCCTGAACATAAAATTACTTTTTTGATTTTTTCCTTTTTTTTCAATTTGATAAAACCTTTTACCTTTGGATCTATTGCGTGATCCCATAAAACTCTATGAAATGTATTTTTTTTACTAAAATCGCTTAAGCTTGAAACACAATGTTTATGTCTTAGTAAAGATTTGGGAGTCATTACAATTAAAGGTTTTCTGAAATCTCTATGCATTTGTCTTCTTAATGCATGAAAGTAGTTTGCAGGTGTTGTACAATTCAATACCTGCATATTGTCATTTGAACATAATTGTAAAAATCTTTCTAATCTAGCGGATGAATGCTCAGGACCTTGACCTTCATAGCCGTGAGGTAATAACATAACTAATCCAGAGGCTCTTGACCATTTTCTTTCACCTGAAGCAATAAATTGATCTATGACTACTTGAGCACCATTAGCAAAATCACCAAATTGAGCTTCCCAAATTGTAAGTGTATTAGGTTCAACTAAACTATAACCGTATTCAAAGCCTAAAACAGCTAATTCAGATAAAAAACTATCTACAATTTCAAAATTCTTTTGATTTTTAGATATTTTGTTTAACGGAACATATCGAGAATTATCTGTTTGATTTCTTAATACTGAATGTCTTTGACTAAATGTGCCTCTTCCTGAGTCCTGACCTACCAATCTTACTGGGTACCCTTCCTCTAACAAAGATCCAAACGCCAAAGCTTCAGCTGTAGACCAATCAATTTTTTCCTCATTATTAACGTTTGATTTTCTATTTTCTAAGACTTTAGCGATAGTTTTATGGATGTTAATTTCTTTAGGTATTGTATTTATTTTTTCAGAAATATCTTTTAATTTTTTAACATCATAACCCGTAACGCCTCTTTTATCTTTTCCTCTCGAAGGTTTATATCTTGACCATGTACCCTCAAACCATTCAATTTTAGGCTTATAATTTTTTGCATTTTTATATTGATCATCAAGTAATTCCTTAAATTCTTTTATAGATCTTCTAAAATAATCATCAGTAATTGATCCTTCATTTATTAATTTTTCACCATAAACTTTGATAGGTGAAGGGTGTGAACGGATTTTTTTATACATTAAGGGTTGAGTAAAAGACGGTTCATCTCCCTCATTATGACCAAATCTTCGATAACAAATTAAGTCTACAACAACATCTCTGTTAAATTTTAATCTAAAGTCAGTTGCTATTCTTGCAGCATAAACAACTGCCTCAGGATCATCACCATTTACATGAATGATTGGCGCTTCAACCATTTTAGCAATATCAGAAGGGTAAGGTGATGATCTTGCAAATCTTGGACTTGTAGTAAATCCTATTTGGTTGTTCACTATAATATGGATAGTTCCACCTGTATTATGTCCTGGAAGACCTGACATTGCAAAACATTCTGCTACAACTCCTTGACCTGCAAAGGCCGCATCTCCATGAATTAAAATTGGTATCACTTTATTTCTCTCTTTATCCTTATGGAAATATTGTTTAGCCCTTGTCTGTCCTAAAACTACAGGGTTTACTGCTTCAAGATGGGATGGATTATCTGTTAAACTTACATGCACTTGATTTCCATCAAATTCTCTATTTGATGAAGCCCCCAAATGATATTTGACATCTCCTGTATCGTCCTCTGATTTTGAGCTAATCTCTCCTGCAAATTCATTGAAAATTCTTTTATAAGATTTTTGTAAGACATTGGCTAAAACGTTCAATCTTCCTCTGTGGGACATTCCTATTTTAACTTCTTTTACTTTTGATTGACCACCAATTTTAATTATTTGCTCAAGGGCGGGGATTAAACTTTCGCCTCCATCTAAACCAAATCTTTTTGTACCAACGTATTTTGTGTGTAAAAATTTTTCAAAACCTTCAGCTTGAATTAATTTTTTAAGAATAGCCTCTTTTCCATTCTGCGTGAATTTAAAATCATCTACTTTTTCAACTCTGTCTCTAAACCATTTTCTTTCAGTTGGATTTGAGATATGCATATATTCAAAACCTAAGGATCCACAATATTTATCTCTTAAAAATTTTAAAATTTCAGAAATGCTAGAATATTGTCTGTTAATGACTCCATCTAAAAAAATTTTATTATTATATTCCTCCCTCTTAAATCCATATGACTCAGGATGGAGTTCTTCTAAATAGTCAGCCTTTAAAAGACCAAGAGGATCTAATTTAGCAATCAAATGACCTCTCTGTCTGTAAGATCTAATCATAGCAACAGCTTTTATAGAATTTGCATTAGATTGTTTTGAAATTAATTCACCTTGATTTTCGTTACCAGTATTCAAATTTTGTAAATTTTTGATTGATACTTTTTTGGATGGACTCCAGGATGGACCATTGATTTCATTTACAATTATGTCTGCCTCATCACCAATCTGATTAAAATATATTTTCCAGCTATCAGGCAAAGATGGATCATTATTAACAAACTTAAGATACATCTCCTCAATAAAAGCACTATTAGATTTACTTAAGAAAGCAGTCTTTTCAAATTCAAGATTTTTAGAAGATGACATCGCTATTAGTTAATATAGACCTAGAAAGAAATTTTTCAATTAGACAATTTATTTAATAATGTTTTTCCAATCTTTGATGGAGAGTTGGCCATGGTTATTCCACAATCCTCCATTTTTTTAATTTTTTCCTTTGCGCCACCTTTTCCACCTGAGATTATGGCTCCTGCATGACCCATTCTTCGTCCTGGTGGGGCAGTAACGCCTGCTATAAATCCAACAATTGGTTTTTTTATTTTATGATTTTTAATGAAATCTGCAGCCTCTTCCTCAGCTGTCCCTCCAATTTCACCAATCATTAAAATTGATTGAGTATCCGCGTCGTTTAAAAATAGATCTAGACAATCTATAAAATTTGTACCATTGATAGGATCACCTCCAATTCCAATACAGGTTGATTGTCCTAATCCGTTTTCTGTAGTCTGAGCTACTGCTTCATAAGTTAAAGTTCCTGATCTTGAAACTATTCCAACTGTTCCTTTTTTATGAATGTTGCCAGGCATTATGCCAATTTTACACTCATCAGGAGTTATGACACCTGGGCAGTTGGGTCCAATCAATCTACTTTTTGAATTATTCAATCTCTGTTTAACTTTTAACATGTCCTGAATAGGAATCCCTTCAGTTATACATACAATTAGCTCTATAGATGCATCTATTGCTTCAATAATTGCTGAGGCTGCAAATTTAGCTGGGACGTATATCATAGTTGCATTAGCTCCCTCAGACTCTCTTGCCTCTTTCACTGTATTAAAAACTGGAAGGCCCAAATGTTTTTGGCCACCCTTTTTTGGTGTCACCCCACCAACTAAATTTGTTCCATATTTGATTGTTTGCTCAGAGTGAAATGTTCCATGGGAACCTGTAAATCCTTGACAGATTAATCTAGTATTTTTATTGACTAAAACTGACATTTACTTAATTGCCTCAACAATTTTTTTCGCTGCATCATCTAAATTTTCAGCAGATATTAATTTTAAACCTGAATTATCTAATATTTCTTTACCTTCTTTAAAATTTGTGCCAGCTAGTCTGACTACCAAAGGAACATTGATTTTCATTTCTTTTGCAGCATCTACAACACCTTGAGCTAGAACATCACATCGCATTATGCCACCAAAAATATTGATTAATATACCTTTTACATTTTTATCTGACAAAATTATTTTGAAAGCCGCTGAAACCTTTTCTTTTGATGCTCCCCCACCGACATCTAAAAAATTTGCTGGCTCTTCTCCATATAATTTTATTATATCCATAGTGGCCATTGCTAAACCAGCTCCATTAACCATGCATCCAATGCTACCATCTAATTTGATGTAAGCTAGGTCATGTTTACTAGCTTCAATTTCAGTAGGATCTTCCTCATTCAAATCTCTAAGTTCTAAAATTTCAGGATGTCTAAACAAAGCGTTACTATCAAAATTTACCTTTGCATCTAGACAAATAATTTTCTTTTCTTTTGTGAGTATTAAAGGGTTTATTTCAACCATATTTGCGTCAGTTTCAACAAACATCTTATAAATTGATTTGATTAAAGATATTGCCTCGTTTTTTGGATTGTCCTCTAATTTAAATATTTGTATAATCTTTTCACACTCCTCATTTGAAATTTCATCTTTTAATTCTACTTTAGTTGTCAAAATTTTGTCAGGTGATTTGCTTGCTACATCCTCAATGTCCATTCCACCTTGATCACTAGAGATAAAAGCAATTTTTGAAGAAGCTCTATCTACCAAACATGATAAATAAAATTCTTTCTCAATATCTGACGAAACTTCAACATATAATCTTTTAACTTCTCTTCCTTCAGGTCCTGTCTGATGAGTTACTAATTTTTTTCCTAAAAGCTCTTTGGCTGATTTCTCAAGTTCTTCGAGATTATTCAGAATTTTAACACCTCCCGCTTTCCCTCTTCCACCTGCATGAATTTGAGCTTTTAAAACATATTTTTCTGTTTTTAATGACTTACATTTTTTTAAAAGTTCCTCAACCGTTAAACCAAATACACCTTCTGGTACAATCGCTCCAAATTTTTTTAAAATTTGTTTTGCCTGATGCTCGTGTATATTCATTATTTATTTAAATCTGGATCTATTTTAGACGCTGCTTCCCAGAGTTTTTTTACTGCATCAATTGAATGGAGAAATTCAGATTTTTCTTTCTCATCTAAGTTTATTTCCTCTATTTTTTCGACACCATTCTTTCCAACTATAATTGGAACTCCAGCATATATATCTTTGATACCATATTCGCCATTCAAATACGCAGCACATGGAAGCATTTTTTTTTCATCTCTAAGATAAGCTTTAGCCATCTCAACTCCTGAGGCTGCTGGAGCATAGAAAGCCGAACCCTTTTCAAGAAATTTTACAATTTCAGCTCCACCATCTCTAGTTCTCTGATTTATTTCCTCTAATCTTTTTTGAGAAATTTTTCCTTCTTTAACTAAATCTAACAAAGGTTTTCCTGAAACTTTAGTAAATCTTGGAAGAGGTACCATTGTATCACCATGACCACCCATCACCATTGCCTCGATTTCTTTAACCGGGACGCCAAATTCTTCAGATAAAAATAACTTAAATCTAGAGCTATCTAATATACCTGCCATCCCAACTACTTTATTTGGAGAAAGTCCTGAGAATTTTTGAAAAGCCATTACCATTACATCTAATGGATTTGTTATACAAATTACAAATGCATTAGGCGCATTTTCTTTAATTCCTTCTGCAACTTGCTTTATAATTTTTAAGTTTATGCCAAGTAGATCATCTCTGCTCATACCAGGTTTTCTTGGTACTCCAGCTGTAATTATTATAACATCTGAGCCCTTTATGTCTTTGTAATCATCAGTCCCTGAAAATTTAACATCAAAACCATCTACAGATGATGATTGTGCAATATCTAACGCTTTTCCTTTTGCAATACCACTCGCAACATCAAACAAAACTACCTCATTTGCTAGTTCTTTTATTCCAATTAAGTGAGCTAAAGTCCCGCCTATTTGACCTGCACCAATTAAAGATATTTTACTCATTGTTTATTACTTCATTGTTGGCATCACAAATTCAGCACTAGATCTAATTCCTGAGGGCCATCTTGAGGTTATCGTTTTTAATTTAGTATAAAATTTTATTCCTTCCATTCCATGCATTGCACTATCTCCAAACAAAGATCTTTTCCAACCACCAAAACTATGAAAAGCCATCGGCACAGGTATTGGCACATTTATACCAACCATTCCAACCTGAATCTTGCTTGCAAAAGTTCTACCAGCATCTCCATCTCTTGTATAAATACTTACACCATTTCCATATTCATGATCATTTATTAATTTAGAAGCTTCCTCAAAAGTTTTAACCCTTACAACAGATAGAACTGGGCCAAATATTTCCTCTTTATAAATCCTCATATCTTTTGTCACGTTATCAAATAAACAGCCACCAATGTAAAAGCCATTTTCATATCCTTGTAACTTTAAATTTCTTCCATCAACAACTAATTTCGCACCCTCTTTTACACCCAAATCAACATAACTTTTTACTTTTTCTAAATGTTCTTTAGTGACTAAAGGGCCCATTTCTGAGTTTTTGTCCATTCCTGGTCCAACTTTTAAAGCCTCTGCTTTTTTTGATAATCTAGACACTAATTCATCTCCAATATCACCAACTGCTACAGCCACTGACTGAGCCATACATCTTTCTCCAGCGGAGCCATAAGCTGCACCCATTAAGCCATTTACAGCACCATCTAAATCACAGTCTGGCATTACTACTAAATGATTTTTAGCTCCTCCTAATGCCTGAACTCTTTTTTCATTTTTTGCTGAATTTTCATAAATATATTTAGCAATAGGAGTTGAACCAACAAAACTAACTGCTTTAATATCTTTGTTATTTAAAATTGCATCTACTACTTCTTTGTCTCCATTTATCACATTAAATACACCGTCTGGAAGACCAGCTTCTTTCAATAATTCTGCTAATCTTATTGCACAAGAAGGGTCTTTTTCTGATGGCTTTAATATAAATGTATTTCCGCATGCAATAGCAATTGGAAACATCCACATCGGAACCATAGCTGGAAAATTAAATGGTGTTATTCCGGCAACAACACCTAGTGGTTGACGCATTGACCAGCTGTCAACATCTGTCCCTACATTTTCTGAAAATTCTCCTTTAAGTAAATGTGGAATTCCACAAGCAAATTCTACAACTTCTAATCCTCGTGTTAATGAGCCTTTTGCATCCTCATAAACTTTTCCATGTTCAGAAACAATTAATTGTGTCAATTCATCAGAATTTTTTTCTATTAACTCTTTAAATTTAAACATTATCCTTGCCCTTTGAAGTGAAGGTTTTATTGACCATGTCTCAAAAGCTTTTTTTGCAATTACTACTGCTTGGTCTAAGTCACTAGAGGAGGCAAGTCTTACTTCCTTTTCCTGTTCACCAGTAGCGGGGTTAAAAACTTTTCCTTTTTTTTTTGAACCTCCAGGGATTATTTTCCCACCTACAAAATGTTCAATTAATTTCATGAATAGGATCTTTTAGATTAAAAATTCTTATTAGTCTATTGTTTAAATATTGGCTGTTGCTAACATTTTTTTTATTTCAGCGATTGCCTTTGCAGGGTTTAAACCTTTGGGGCATGCACTAGTACAGTTTAGAATAGTATGACAACGATATAATTTTAATTCATCAGCTACTTTTTTTAATCTGGCCTGTCTTTCCTCATCTCTACTATCAATGATCCATCTATAAGCTTGTAATAAAACTGCAGGTCCTAAATACTTATCTCCATTCCACCAATAACTTGGGCAAGAAGTAGAACAACAAGCACACATAATACATTCATAAGCACCGTCAAGCTTAGCTCTATCCTCTTTTGACTGAATCAATTCAGCTGACTCAGATTTTGAACTCGATTTTAACCATGGCTCAATAGATTTATATTGCTTGTATAATCCATCTAAATCTCCGATTAGGTCTTTTTTAACTTTTAAGTGTGGTAACGGATAAATATCAATATCTCCATCAATATTTTCATGGGGAGTTGTGCAAGCAAGACCATTTTTACCACCTATGTTCATTGCACATGACCCGCATACGCCATGAGCGCATGATCGTCTGTAAGCAAGGGTGGGGTCTATTTCATTTTTAATTTTATTTAAAATATCCAATACTTTGGATGGACAGTTATCCATATCAACTTCATATGTATCTATTCTCGGACCTTCTCCTGAAGATGGATCCCATCTATATACATTAACTTTTCTTAAATTTTTTGAACCGGTTTTGTCCTTAAAATATTTACCTTTTTTTGTTTTGGAATTCTCAGGTAAACTGATTTGCACCATTAATATACTCTCTCCTGAGGTGGAAAATACTGTACTTCATTGGTTAATGTAGACTTATGAACATCTCTATAACTTATTTTGGATTTTTTTCCATCACTCCAAGCTAATGTATGTTGCATAAACTTCTCATCATCTCTTTTTGGATAATCTTCTCTTGCATGAGCTCCTCTACTTTCTTTCCTATTATAAGCGGAGTCAACTGTCACAACAGCTTGTCTAATTAAATTATCAAATTCTAAAGTTTCTACTAGGTCAGTATTAAAGATTAATGATTTATCTTTAACTGATAAAGAATCCAATCCATCAAATGTTTGTCGTATTTCATCAACACCCTCTTTAAGTGTTTTCTCTGTTCTAAAAACCGCACATTTTGATTGCATTGTTTTTTGCATGGACAGTCTTAGTTCAGCAGTACCAATATCTCCATCAGAATTTCTAATCTTATCAAAACGATCTAAACATTTTTGAGTTTCTGACTCATTGATCTCCTCATGTGGTGTACCAGATTTAATTAGTTCAGCAGCTCTTTTTGCAGCTGCTCTTCCAAAAACAACAAGATCAATCAAAGAGTTAGAGCCCAATCTATTTGCTCCATGAACTGAAACACAAGCTGCTTCTCCTATAGCCATAAGTCCTGGAACAGTTTTTTCAGAACCATTTACAGTCAAAACTTCTGCTTTATAATTGGTTGGTATACCGCCCATGTTATAATGAACTGTGGGTACAACTGGAATTGGTTCCTTAGTAACATCTACATTAGCAAATAATCTTGCTGCATCTGTTATACCTGGCAATCTACTTTCTATTATTTCTTTATCTAGATGACTCAAGTTTAAGTGAACATGATCTTGATCTTTTCCAACTCCTCTTCCTTCATTAATTTCAATTGACATTGATCTACTTACAACATCGCGTGATGCTAAATCCTTAGCTTTAGGAGCGTATCTTTCCATAAATCTTTCACCCTTAGAATTTGTAAGATAACCTCCTTCACCTCTCGCACCTTCTGTTATTAAGGTGCCGTGTCCATAAATTCCAGTTGGATGAAATTGTACAAACTCCATGTCTTGTAACGGTAGACCTGCTCTTAACACCATTGCATTTCCATCACCAGTACATGTATGAGCAGATGTTGCAGAATAGTAAACTTTTCCGTAGCCACCTGTAGCTATAATAACAATATGAGATCTAAATCGATGAATAGTTCCATCATTTAAATTCCATGCTATCAATCCTTTACATTCCCCATCTTTCATTAAAAGATCGAGAGCAAAATACTCAATAAAAAACTCTGTCTTATGTTTTAAAGCTTGACCATATAGAGTGTGCAAAATTGCGTGTCCTGTTCGATCAGCTGCAGCACATGTTCTTTGGACTATTCCATTTCCATAATTTTTGGTCATACCACCAAAAGGTCTTTGATAAATTTTGCCATCCTCTGTTCTGCTAAATGGAACACCATATTTTTCCAATTCAATAACTGCCTTAGGTGCTTCTTTGCAAAGATACTCAATGCTATCTTGGTCTCCTAACCAATCTGCTCCTTTTACAGTGTCATACATATGCCAACGCCAATCGTCTTCGCCCATGTTTCCAAGGGCAGCTGAAATTCCACCTTGCGCAGCAGAAGTATGACTTCTTGTTGGAAATACTTTTGAAATACATGCAGTTTTTAATCCTGCTTCACTTAAACCAACAGCAGCTCTTAAGCCGGAACCACCAGCACCAAGGACTACAACGTCATATTCATGATCTATTATTTTATATGAACTCATAAGCTAGAGATTAATATAATTGTAATTAGAGGAATTACTACTGCTGATGCATATAAAAGCTTATTTGCGACACTTTTGATTTTGTCATTTTTAATATAATCCTCAAAAACCTCACTTATACTTAAAGCTGAAAAAAAATAAGCATTTATTATAAAAATGCTAAACAAAAATTTAGATAAAGGCTTTGTAAAAAATTCTATTAAATTTAAGTATTCTTTATCATAAATCATTGTGAAATTTAAAATAAACCATGTCATCAATGGCACTAGTAAAACTCCACTTATCTTTAAAAAAATCCATTTTTTAGTCGCACTAATCATACTAAATAAAATTTTTTCCTAATGTAAAAAAAATAATCGTCAAAATTATTGATCCAAATATTACTATTAAACCCGTAATCCTAGTTATCTTAAGTTCAAAACCATAACCTAAATCCATTATTAAGTGTCGGATTTCACTTAATATTTGAAATGAAAAAGACCATGTGATTCCCAAAATTATAAATTTTCCAAATAAAGATTTTAAAAATAAATTAATTGCTTCATAATTATTTTCGCCAAGAAGAAGTAAGCAAGACCAAATACAAATAAAAGTAATTCCAATAATATTTATTATTCCTGTAATTCTATGAGTAATTGAAACCAAAGAAGAAATATGCCATCTATAAATTTGAATATGTGGCGATAGAGGAGTTTTATTTTCCATAAAAATTATTTTTAATTAATGTTTCAGCTATTTCAACTGCATTCAATGCAGCGCCTCTTAAAAGATTATCAGATACAATCCACAAATTTAATCCATTTTTTATTGTTTTATCTTCTCTTATCCTTGAAATAAAAGTTTCATCTTTTCCTTCTGCCTCTAATGGTGTCGAGTAACCTCCATCAATTCTTTCATCAATTACTTTGCAACCATCAAAACTATTCAATGCTTTTTTAATTTGTTCTAACGAAAAAGATTTCTCAAATTGAATATTTACCGACTCTGAGTGAGAGACAGATATTGGTAACCTAACACATGTTGCTGTTAGATCGATTTTGTCATCTAAGATTTTTTTAGTCTCGTTTCTCATTTTTAACTCTTCTTTCGTGTAGCCATCTTCTGAAAAAACATCGATATGTGGAATAGCATTAAAAGCAATCGGTTTTGTAAAATTTTCAGATTTAATATCTTTACCTTCTAAAGCTAATTTAGTTTGTTTAATCAGTTCATCCATAGAGGCTTTACCAGCACCAGAAACAGATTGGTATGTTGAAACAACTATTCTTTTAATTACAAATAAATCATGTAATGGTTTTAATGCGATTACTAATTGTGCTGTTGAGCAATTAGGATTTGCAATAATATTTTTTTTAATATTGTTTAAAGCATCTGAATTTACCTGCGGGACTATTAAAGGAACATCCGGATCCATTCTGAAAAAACTAGAATTATCAATCACTAAACAATGCTTGGCTGCTTTTTCAGCAAATTTTTCAGAAATTTTACCGCCTGCTGCAAAAAAAGCGATTTTAACTTTGGAAAAATCAAAATTTTCTAATTCACTCACCACAATATCTTTACCTTGAAAATGAATTTTTTTTCCAGCGCTTTTAGACGAAGCAACTAAGTAAAGATTTCCTAAAGTAAGTCCTTTTTTTTTGAGAACTTCCAGAGTTTTTCTTCCGACATTACCTGTTGCTCCTACTATTGCTATATTCATGATGTAGGGTTTATACTAGATGAAAGGTAAATCGCAAACTTTTACAGCTATTAAATTTCCATCAATTTCCAATAATCCTGTAGCAGATGCTTTACAATGCGGCTCATTTATCATTGCAATACCTATAGACTTTTTAAAATGAGGTGAATAACAGGCAGATCTTAAATCCCCAATTAAATTTCCTTTTTCATCTTTGATATTAAGAGATTTAATTAAATTAATTTTGCTAATATCAATCTGAACACCCATTAATTTTCTTTTAATCCCGTCTTTTTGAATCTTTTTCAATTCTTCCTTACCTAAGAAATCTATATCTGTATCTAGATTTACATACTTTTCAAAACCACATTCAAATGGATTATCATTATTGTCAAAATCATTTCCATAAGAAAGTAAACCACTTTCTATTCTTTCAATTAAATTTGGACATCCAGCTTTTACATTAAATTCTTTTCCTAATACAAAGAGTTGATCATATAAATCTAATCCAGATTTGGTATTTTCAACATAGATCTCAAAACCTCCTTGTTTTGACCAACCAGATCTAGCAATTAAATGTTTTACACCCTCAAAATCATAATAATCAAATCCAAAAAATTTTAACTCTTTTATCTCCTTACCAAAAATTTTTTCCATCAAATCAAAAGATTTGGGTCCTTGAATTGCTAAGATATCAACATTAGGCTCAAAAATTTTTACATTGAATTTATTTCCTGATGCTAATCCTTTTGCAAAAAAAATAACATCGGAGTCAGCAATTGAGATCCACCATCTATCTTCAGCTAGCTTTAAAATAACTGGATCATTTACTAAATTTCCACTTTCATCAATTATTGGGCAATAATAACATCTGCCAATTTTGGAATTGGATAAATCTCTACAGGTCATAAGTTGAACAAGTTTCGCTGCATCATTGCCTGAAATTTCAACCTGTCTTTCTGCTGATACATCCCATACTTGAACATTTTTTTTTAAATGATCACAGGATTCTTCTAAAGATCCAAATGCCGCTGGTAACAGCATATGATTATAAACTGTGTAGGCAGTCACACCTTGATTTTCAATTCTTGAAGTATACGGAGTACTTCTCACTCTTCTTGATTTAGCTATTGGATAACTTTTCATTTATTTAAGAATTCTAAAATCTTTTCTCTCATTTCGAATGCTTTTTCAATCATTATCATATGGCCACATCCTTTGATCACGTGAGTAGTTGAATTTTTAATCAAATTAGAGAATTTTTTTCCTGCTTCTAAATTAACCATTTTATCTAATTCTCCAAATATAAGCATCGATGGTAGATCAATTACTTTTGCAGCCTCAGAGCCATTTGAATAATTGTTACATGCATTTAAATCAATAGCCAAAATTTCACTTATATCTCTCGGCGATTGAATGATTTTTTCTACTGGGTTACCACCAATAAACTTTTTTGAACCCTCATATCCCCATTTCATCATTAATTTAACAGCGTCTGAGTGTCCACTTTGAGCTAATTCAATTAGATCCGGATGTACCGGCAATTTATTTGAACCTCCAACAAAAACTAATTTTTTGAGTCTCTCTTTATATCTTAAAGAATATTCGAGTATTTCTAAACATCCTTGAGAATGACCAACTAAAATTAAGTTTTTTAATTTTAATTTATCAAATACTTTTTCCATCCAATCAGCAATTTTTTCAATACTATCTAAACAAGGACCATCTGAATTTCCATGTCCCGGTAAATCTATAGATAATACATTATAATTTTTTGATGAAAAAAATTGTTCAGCTAGCGACCAAACAATGTGTGAGAGACCACTTCCATGTAAAAATACTATCGTATCTTTATTTATATCAATACCCTGACCAGAGTCGGATGCATGAATGTTTTTGTTTTCTAGTTGGAATATCAATTATTTTCCTAAAATTTTTTTCTTAACTCAAATTTTTGAATTTTACCTGTTGAAGTCTTTGGTAATTCACAAAAAACAACTTGTTTCGGCACTTTAAAACCAGCAAGGGTTTCTTTACAAAAACTTATTAATTCTTTTTCTGTAACCGGTTTATCTTGGACCATCTCAATAAATGCACATGGAACTTCGCCCCATTTTTCATCTGGTTTTGCTACTACTGCTGCAATAGAAACTGATGGATGCTTTGCTAAAGTGTTTTCTATTTCGATTGAAGAAATATTTTCACCTCCAGAAATAATGATATCTTTGGATCTGTCTTGAATTTTAACATATCCATCTGGATGCATGACCGCTAAATCTCCAGAATGAAACCATCCACCATTCATAGCTTTATCTGTAGCATCTTTATCTTTGAAATAGCCCTTCATAACGACATTTCCTTTAATCATGATTTCACCAATCGTTTTTCCGTCTTTTGGTACTTCTTTCATTGACTCAGGGTCCATAACTGTAATTCCCTCTGTATTAGGGTATCTTACTCCTTGCCTTGCCTTTATCTCATTCTGCTTTTCTTCATCAAATTCATTCCAAGAGTCGTTCCAAGCACATTGAGTAACATGACCATAGGTTTCTGTTAATCCATAGACATGCATTACTTCAAATCCAAGTTCTTTCATTTTTTTAAATATGATGCTTGGTGGCGGTGCTCCAGCAGTCAATACATAAACTTTTTGTTTTAGTTTTTTTCTGTCAGACGCAGGAGCTCCTGTAATCATATTGAGCACTATTGGCGCCCCTCCAAAATGAGTGACATCATATCTGTCAATTAATTCAAAAATTTTCTTAACATCAATATTTCTTAAGCAAATAGTTCTTCCATTTAACATGGGAACAGTCCACGGATAACCCCAACCATTACAATGAAACATGGGCACAATAGTCAAAAAATTTAATCTGTTTGGCATATTCCATGCAACTGCACTTCCAGTTGACATCAAATATGATCCTCTGTGGTGGTAAACCACCCCCTTAGGGTTTCCAGTAGTTCCTGAAGTATAACTTAGTGACAACGCCTGCCATTCATCCTTTGGCATTTCCCAATTATAATTTTCGTCACCAGTATTTAAAAAACTTTCATATTCTAACTCTCCAATTTTCTCACACTTAGATTGATCTGCAAATTTATCGTTGATATCAATTATTATAATTTTCCTTTTTAAAGTATTTAGGGCCTTTTTTACCTCAACATGAAGTTGCCTATCAACAACTAAAACTTTTGCCTCACTATGTTTTAAAATATATGCAATTGTCTTAGCATCTAATCTTATATTGATAGTATTAAGAACTGCACCTGTCATTGGAACTGAATAATGTCCTTCAAAAATTTCAGGGGTATTAAAAGCTAAAAACGAGACAGTATCACCCTTGCTAACTCCAATTTTATTAAGTGCGCTAGCAAATTTTACAGTTCGTTTATAAACATGACTCCAAGTATATTTCCTATCTTCATAAATAACTGCTTCATAATTGGGATAAATTTCATAAGCTCTTTTTAAAAAAGTCAAAGGTGTTAATGGAACATAATTTGCATCATTTTTATCAAGATTAGTTTCGTAATGGCTCATTTAATTGAACTTGAAATTCATTATATTTGAACTTCCAGAAATTGCAGACTTATAGTGGTGTTCGGCTCTAGGTAATACTTTGTCAAAATAAAATCTAGCAGTATCTATTTTATCATTATAAAAATTTTTATTTTCCTCATAATCTTTAAAACTTACCTCAAGAACCTTAATCCATGCATATGCAATAGATACGTAACCTAAAGTTTTAAGATAGTCATTAGCCGCTGCGCTAACATCATCTTTTGCTGAGGTTGCTTTATCTATCATCCAATCACTAAATTTTTTAAGAGTGTCTAAATTCTTATTAAATTCAAACAAAAATGGTTTAATTTTTTCATTGTCAGTTTTACACTCTGACTTAACCTGATCTAAAAATTTATTTATTATATTACCATTTTTATTTGATAATTTTCTGAAAACTAGATCCGAAGCTTGAACCGAATTTGTACCTTCATAAATAGGTGTAATTCTATTATCTCTATATAATTGTTCTATTCCTTGATCTTTAGTGTATCCGTATCCACCATGTATTTGCATAGCATCACTTGTGATTTCCATTGCCAAATCTGTGAATAACGATTTTACAACAGGAGTCATGAGGGAAACATAATCTGAGGCCTCCTGACGAGTTTGTTCGTCTGGATGATTTAAACTTACTTCTGTTTGCTGTGATAACCAAAAACATAAAGCTCTTTCACCTTCAATAATTGATTTCATATTGAGTAGGGTTCTTCTAATGTCAGCATGTTCAATTATAAAATCTGCACCATTTTTTGAATTAGAATTATTTGACTTTCCTTGTTTTCTTTCTTTCGCGTAAGTTAGTGAATTTTGATAAGCAATTTCAGAAATACCTAAACCTTGTATACCAACTACTATTCTTTCAAGATTCATCATAGTAAACATTGCGCTTAATCCTTTTTCTTTAGCACCTATCATATACCCAGTAGCGTCATCAAAATTTAATACACAAGTCGCTGATCCCTTTATTCCCATCTTGGTCTCTATTGAACCTGTAGATATCCCGTTTCTAGGTCCGATTGTTCCATCATCTTTAACCACAAATTTTGGAACTAAAAATAAACTTATTCCTTTTGTGCCTGCTGGAGAGTCATCTGCTCTTGCCAAAACTAGATGAATAATATTCTCGGTTAAATCATGATCGCCAGATGTTATAAATATTTTTTGACCACTTATTTTATAAGTTCCGTCAGTTTGTTTTCTGGCTTTTGTTCTTAGTAAACCCAAATCGGTACCACATACTGGCTCAGTTAAACACATAGTGCCACTCCATTTTCCTTCAACTATTTTAGGTAAATATTTATTTTTTATATCGTCTGTAGCATGATGATTAATACAATTATATGCACCTATACTTAGTTCACTGTATAATTTGAAAGACAGACTTGCTGAGGAAAGCATTTCATCAAAAAATGCACTTACAGTTTTTGGCATTCCTTGACCCCCATATTTTGGATCACAAGATAGTGAGGTCCATCCATCCTCGATATATTTTTTGTAGGCTTCTTTATAACCTGGAGGAGTTCTTACTACTCCATTTTCTAAAACTGCAGGATTTTCGTCACCAGCTTTAGCTAATGGTAAAATTAAATTTTGATTAATCTTTGCTGCCTCCTGCAAAATATCTTTTACTAAATCAGTTGTTACCTCTTTATATTTTTCTAACTCATTATATTTTTGATTATTTCTAAGTTTCTCGAATAGAAACATCATATCATCAACAGGAGCGGTATAGCTTGGCATAGTATGACTTTAAGATAATTAATTAATTATTGCAATTTTGAAATGATCGCATCACCCATTTGAGAAGTAGAAACCTCTTTCATTTTATCAGACATTATATCTTTTGTTCTCAATCCATCATTAAGAGCCTCTTGTACAGCCTTTTCTAAGGCCTCTGCCTCTTTATCTAAATCTAGAGAATATCTCAGTGCCATAGCAAAACTCAAAATTGAGGCGATAGGATTTGCAACTCCTTTTCCAGCAATGTCTGGAGCTGAACCATGAATAGGTTCATACATAGCTCTCATTTCGCCATCCTTGTTTTTTGCACCTAATGATGCAGAAGGTAGTAATCCAAGAGAACCTGTTAACATAGAAGCCTCATCTGATAACATGTCACCAAATAAATTATCAGTTAAGATTACATCAAATTGTTTTGGGTTTCTTACTAATTGCATCGCACAATTATCAGCTAACATATGACTTAACTCAACATCCTTATAATCTTTATCATGTAATGATTGCACTTCTTCTTTCCAAAGTTGGCCTGCTTCCATTACATTAGATTTTTCACAAGATATGACTCTATTTGATCTTTTTTTAGCTAAGTCAAAAGCAACTCTAGCTACTCTAATAATTTCACTACTAGTATAAGTATGAGTGTTTACTCCTTTTCTTTCTCCATTTTCTATTGGTTTAATTCCTCTTGGTTCACCAAAATATACTCCACCAGTTAATTCTCTTACTATTAAAATATCTAAACCTGATACAATTTCTGGTTTTAAAGTTGAAGCATTTACTAATTGTTCAAAGCATATTGCTGGCCTTAAATTAGCAAAAAGTTTTAGTTCTTTTCTGAGTTTTAAAAGGGCTCTCTCAGGTTTTTTTGAAAATTCTACACCATCCCACTTTGGTCCACCAACTGCACCTAACATTATTACAGCGCTCTCTAATGCTTTATAAAAAACTTCATCAGTAAGAGGTGTTCCATGCTTATCAAATGAAATTCCTCCAACTAAATCCTCATCAATTTCAAAATCTAAAGATTTTTTATCATTGAACCAATTGATTACTTTTTTAACCTCTGCAATAACTTCAGGACCTATTCCATCACCTGGTAGCAATAGCACTCTTCTTTTTTTTACTTTAATCATTAAACACCCAGGGCTTTTTGACTTTTAAATCTTTTTCAAAAATTTCTATTTTATCAGATTTTTTTAATGAAAGAGCTATATCGTCCAATCCTTCTAGCAAACACTTCTTTTTAAACGAATCTACTTTAAATTTTAATTCATTATTTCCAAAAATAACTTTTTCTTCCTTAAGATCTATAAAAATTTCCTCTTTTCTTTTTGCATATTCTGATAGTTCTTTAATTTTATCATCATCTAAAATTATTGGTAAAATTCCATTTTTAAAACAGTTGTTATAAAAAATATCTGCAAAACTTGAACTTATCACACACGTGATACCGAAATCTAATAATGCCCATGGAGCGTGTTCTCTTGAAGAACCACAACCAAAATTTTTTCCAGCAATTAAAATTTTTGAATTATTGTAAGGATCTGTGTTTAAAACAAAATCATTTATTTCTTTACCTTGATCGTCATATCTCATCTCAAAAAATAAATTTTTGCCCAGTCCAGTTCTTTTAATTGTTTTTAAAAATTGTTTTGGAATAATCATATCTGTATCAATATTAACTATTGGCAAATACGCTGGTATACTCTTCAAAGTATTAAATTTTTGCATGTTAATTTTGATATTTCCTTACATCATCAAGATTTCCAGATATTGCTGCTGCTGCTGCCATACCTGGGCTTACTAAATGAGTTCTTCCACCTCTACCTTGCCTACCTTCAAAATTTCTATTTGATGTAGAGGCACATCTTTCTTCTGGTTTTAATTTATCTGCATTCATAGCTAAACACATTGAACAACCCGGCTCTCTCCATTCAAATCCAGACTTTACAAAAATTTTATCTAATCCTTCTTGTTCTGCTTGTTCTTTAACTAGCCCTGATCCAGGAACAACCATTGCATGAACATGAGAGGCAATTTTTTTATCTTTTAAAATTTTTGCAGCCTCTCTTAAATCCTCAATTCTCCCATTAGTACAGCTCCCAATGAAAACTTTATCAATTTTAATATCTTTAGCTGCCATATCTGGTTTCAAGCCCATATAATTTAAGGCTCGTTCCAAAGAATTTTTTCTATCCTCATCTTTCTCATTTTTTGGATTTGGTACTCTTTCATCTATCGTAATAACATCCTGAGGTGAAGTTCCCCAAGTTATCATTGGCGAAATTTCATTGGCAGTTAGGTTTACCTCTTTATCAAACTTGGCACCTTCATCAGTATTTAAATTTTTCCAATTATCTAGTGCTTTATCCCAATCATCTCCTTTAGGAGACATTGGTCTACCTTCTAAGTATTTAAATATTTTTTCATCAGGAGCGATTAATCCTGCCCTTGCGCCACCTTCAATTGTCATATTACAAATTGTCATTCTATTCTCAACACTAAGCGATTTAATTAGATCACCTGCATATTCTATTACACATCCTGTTCCTCCAGCAGTTCCAATTTTTCCAATTATCTGGAGAATTACATCTTTTGATGTAACACCTAATGGAAGTGTGCCGTTGACATTTATTCTAAAATTCTTTGCTTTTTTTTGAACTAATGTTTGAGTTGCTAAAACATGTTCTACTTCTGAAGTTCCAATACCAAAAGCTAATGCACCAAATGCTCCATGTGTTGCTGTATGACTATCACCACAAACAATAACTGTTCCGGGTTGAGTAAAGCCCTGCTCAGGCCCTGTGACATGAACAATTCCTTGTCTCTTATCGCTCATTCCAAAAAGTTTAATACCAAACTCTTTACAATTAGCCTCTAAAGTTTCAACTTGAATTTTAGACTCATGGTCTGAAATACCTTTTGACCTATCCGTTGTTGGAACATTATGATCTGCAACAGCTAATGTCAATTTTGGGTGTCTTACTTTGCGTTTAGAATTTCTTAATCCCTCAAAGGCTTGCGGACTAGTGACTTCATGAACTAAATGTCTGTCAACAAACAATAAAGCTGTTCCATCTTCTTGCTGATGAACTAAATGTTCGTTCCAAATTTTATCGTAAAGAGTATTGGGCATTGAGAAAAAAATTATTTTTTTTCCTGTAAATTTTCAAGTTTTTTTTCAGTTTTAGTTTCAGCTTTGGGTGCCTCTTTCTTCATCTCTGTTTTTGGGGCTTCTTCTTTTTTAGGCTCTACAGTTGGGGTAGCCTCTTTTGCAGATTCTGGTGCACTTTCTTTTTCAGCTGGCGCTAGATTTTCTTCAGTAACAGTCTCAGGCTTAACGTCAATATCAATACCAATTTTTTTTCTTATTTTTTCAGCAATCCTCGCAGATTTTCCAGTTCTATCTCTTAAATAATACAGTTTAGCTCTTCTTACTTTTCCTGAACGAATTACCTTGATTGAGTCAATAACAGTTCCATACAACGGGAAAGTTCTTTCAACACCTTCTCCAAAAGATATTTTTCTAACAGTAAAAGAGGAGTTTATGTCTCTACTTTTTTTAGCTATACAAACACCTTCGAAATATTGAATTCTCTCTTTTTTTCCCTCTGTAATTCTGACGCCAACTTTAACAACATCACCAGGAAAGAAATCAGGGATCTTTTTTTCTGAAAGAATTTTTTTAACGTTATTTTGGTTTATTTCTTCTATTGTTTTCATTTTAATATTTAACAAGTTAATTCTTCTTATATTTATGCCACAAATCTGGTCTTCGGTCGCGTGTTATAGCCTCAGATTGAGATAAACGCCAGTCTTTAATTTTAGCGTGATCACCAGATAATAACACATCTGGAACTGATTTTTCCTCCCAAATCTGGGGTTTGGTATATTGTGGATACTCCAAAAGGCCATTTTCAAAAGTTTCTTCTGAAGCTGATTTATCATTCCCTAAGACACCAGGTAAAAGTCTCAATACACTATCAAGCACAACTAGCGCAGCAGTTTCTCCACCTGACAATACATAGTCTCCTACACTAATCTCTTCAATATTTCTTGTAGATAATACTCTCTCGTCAACACCCTCGAAATGACCGCAAATTAATGAGAAGGATTTTTCTGATGATAGATCTTGTGCAAGTTTTTGATTAAATACTTTGCCTTTCGGTGAAAGATATAAAATCCTATCTCCTTTATTTATGTTTTGATCGATAGAATTTGCTAAAACATCAGGTTTTAATAACATGCCTGTTCCACCACCGTAAGGAGTATCATCAACTGTTTTATGTTTATCTGTAGCTGCATCTCTAATATTTATCACATTCAAACTCCACAATTTTTTAGACATTGCTTTTCCGTAAAGACCTTTTCCTAAAGGCCCAGGAAAAATATCTGGATAAAGTGTAAATACTTGAGCTTGCAACATTAATATCCTTTACTTTATTTCTTCTCTTCTTTTTTAGCTTCTGCTTTTGGTGCTTCCTCTTTTTTAGCTTCTGCTTTTGGTGCTTCCTCTTTTTTAGCTTCTCCAGCTGGAGCAGCATCTACCTTTGAAGACTCTTCCTTTTTAGTTTCTTCCGAACCTTCTTTTTTTCTATCTTTTTTTGGAATTGCCTTTTGTGGGTTATTTCCATTAGCAGGCATAGGCATCAATTCATTCTCACCTAAAATTCTAGCTACTCTTGTTGTAGGTTGTGCACCTTGACCCAGCCAATACTTTATTCTCTCAGCCTCTAATCCAATTCTTTCTTTTTTTTCTTTTGGTAACAATGGATTAAAAAAACCTACTTTCTCTATAAATCTACCATCTCTAGCAAATCGACTGTCGGCTACAACAACCTTATAAACAGGCCTCTTTTTTGTGCCACCTCTAGATAATCTTAATTTTAACATTTACTCTCCTTTTTATTTTAATTGATTAAATAATTCTGGAGGTATTCCTTTATCAGACATACCTTTCAGATTTCCTTTTGACATCTTCTTCATCATTTCAGACATCATTTTAAATTGTTTCAACAATTTATTGATAGTGGCTGGATCAGTTCCTGAGCCATTAGCAATTCTTTTTTTTCTAGAACCATCAATTATTTTTGGGTTCTCTCTTTCTTTTTTAGTCATTGATAGAATTATAGCCTCATTTTTTGTAATAACACTCTCATCAATACCCGCAGCATCCATTTGAGATTTAACCTTTGAAACTCCTGGCATGAAAGACATGATGCCTTCAATCCCTCCCATTTTTTTCATTTGTCTCAGTTGAATTAAATAATCTTGCATTGAGAATTGTCCTTTTTTTAAATTCTCCTCTGTTTTTTTTATATTTTCTTCCCCAAGATCTTGGGCTGCTTTTTCAACAAGAGAAACAATATCTCCCATCCCAAGAATTCTATTTGCAATTCTATCTGGGTGAAAAACTTCAAGATTTTCGATCTTTTCCCCAATGCCTAAAAATTTAATTGGAACCTGTGAAACAAATTTCATACTTACAGCGGCCCCGCCTCTCGCATCACCATCTGCCCTTGTTAAAATAATTCCGGATAAATTTACTGTATTATTAAATTCTTTTGCTACTGATGCAGCTACCTGTCCAGTGAGAGAATCGGCAACTAAAAACGTCTCCGCAGGTTTAATGGTATTTTCAATTTGTTTAATTTCACTCATCATCTGCAAATCTATTTGTGTTCTACCAGCAGTATCGAATAAGATAATATCTGCGCCATTCAAGTTTGCTGCACTAATTGCTCTTTGACAAATATCACTGGGTTGTTGACCTTCAATTATTGGAAGAGTTAATATATTATTTTGTTCACCTAAAGATTTTAACTGCTCTTGAGCAGCTGGTCTGTAAATATCTAAACTGACCATCATTACTTTCTTTTTTTTTGTATTCTCTAAATATCTCGCAAGTTTAGCAGTTGTTGTTGTTTTACCAGAACCTTGTAGCCCGACCAGCATCATTGGCACTGGTGGAACTGCATTTAAATTTACATCATTATTTTTTTCACCTAAAAGATTAACTAATTCATCATAAACAATTTTTACCACCATATCGCCAGGTGATGTTGATCTAATAATTTCTTGACCTAATGCTTTTGGTTTAACCTTTTCAATAAAATCTTTAGCAACTTCAAGAGACACATCAGCTTCTAATAAAGCTTGTCTTATTCCTCTCAATCCCTCATCAACCTGATTTTCATCAAGTGATGGGGCTTTTTTTAGAGAGGAAAAAACTTCCTCAAATTTATTTGTTAAATTTTCAAACATATTTATTACACACAGCAGTAATCGCACTAGTGGGCGAACCCTCGCTGACTAGTGTCGATCTCTTTGTTTCCAAAGACACCGCAAATTTAATGTTTTTGCGGAAACTGCCACAAACTATAATAGAGGTTCAAAAAGTCAATAAATAAGTTAAATAACTATATATGGACATCAAAGCTTTTAAAATGGACGGATTGGGTAATGATTTTGTGATAATCGATAATAGAGAAAAAATTACCAATTTAACGAAAGATCAGATTGTAAAAATCTGTGACAGAAATTTTATTGGCTGTGATCAACTAATATTTATTGAGACAGATAGTTCTGCAGATGCAAATTTAAAATTTTTTAATTCAGATGGAGGAGAGTCTGGAGCATGTGGAAATGGAACTAGATGTGTTGCAAATTTGATTTCAAATGAAAAAAATAACAAGTCAATAATTTTAAATACGCTATCTGGAAAACTAAAATCTGAAATTTTAGAAAAAAAAATTGTTACAACAGAAATTGGGAAAGCAAAGTTAAAATGGGATGAAATACCTTTATCAAAAGAAATGGATACAAAAAACTTAAATATCAAAATTATTGATACAAATAATAATGAGCACTTAGGTGGCACTGCAATTAATGTGGGTAACCCACATATTGTTTTTTTTGTTAAAAAGATTGAGGATTTCAATATAGAAAAAATTGGCCCTGAGATAGAAAATCACGAAATTTTCCCAGAAAAATGTAATGTAACGATTGCACAAATTTTAAATAAAAATTTGATCAAAGTAAAAGTTTGGGAAAGAGGAGCTGGTCTTACTAAAGCTTGCGGAACTGCAGCGTGTGCTACAGCATATGCAGGTAAATTAAATAATCTTACAGAAAATAAAACTGATATAGAGTTTGCAACTGGAAAATTATCAATTTCTATAGATGAAAATGATTCTATTCACATGAAAGGACCTGTTTCAAATATTAAAGAAATAAATATAAAATTGTAATGGGAATCTTTGATAAATTTAAAATCGGATTTAAGAAAAGTGCATCAGCGTTTACATCAGGACTTAAAGAAATAATTGTCAAAAAAGAAATTAATGACGAAAATTTAAATAAAATTGAGGAATTTTTAATTCAATCAGATGTGGGGGTTGAAGCTGCCTCTGAAATAAAAGAAATAATTTCTAAAAAAAAAATTGATCCAAATAAAGAACTATCTAGAGAGATAAACTCTATTTTAAAAGAATACATAATTTCTTTGATGAAACCTTTAGAAAATAAATCCTTTTTTGAGAAAAAAGAAAAGCTTAATGCAACATTAATTTCTGGGGTAAACGGCGTTGGGAAAACAACAACTATAGGTAAAATAGGAAAGATATTAAGGAAGAACGGCAGTAAAGTCATATTTGCAGCTTCAGATACATTTCGTGCCGCTGCAATTGAACAACTAGAAAATTGGGCAAGTAAAGTAGATGTTCAAATAGTAAAATCATCTCAAGGAGCTGATCCCGCCTCAGTTGCTTTTAAAGCAGTAGATGAAGCTATTAAAAATAATTTTGATCAAGTTTTAATAGATACTGCGGGACGACTCCAAAATAAAAAAAATTTAATGGAAGAATATAAAAAGATAGCGAATGTCACAAAAAAAATAGATCCCAACGCGCCTCATAATGTTATCTTAATTTTAGACGCAACCTCAGGACAAAATGTATTAAATCAAGTCGAAGAATTTAACAAAATCATCCCAATAACTGGTATCGTGATGACAAAATTAGATGGCACAGCCAAGGGAGGAATTTTGTTAGCACTAGCAAAAAAATATAAAATTCCAATTATTGCGCTAGGTTTGGGTGAAAAAGAAGACGACTTACAGTTGTTCGAAGCAGAAAAATTTGCCGAGGCTTTTACTCAAATTAATTGATTAAATTGCTAGAAATTAAAGGCTTGTAGATATTACATTTATAATTATCATCAAATTTATAATGACCACAATCTTTAGAAAATGAGGAGATTATAAAGTCGAATTTACCGGTGGTTGGATAAAGCTCTAGTTTTTTACTGGCAATGTCATATTTAAAATTAGCATCTAAACTTTTCACGGCGCTAATCAATACTAATGTTTTATCGTCTTTTAATAAATAATATGCAAAATCATCTGGAAACACTGGAAAATCATATTCTTGTAAAAGATATTTAGCTTGCGAAGGAAACCACTCATAAGAAATTAGAGGTGAAGAGGACTTTGTTAAATGATTATAAATATAAAGATCCTTTGGATAATCATTTATATAATTTTCATTTTCGCCTCTTGCTAAAATAGATTTTTCTCTACCTTTAAAATATAAACTAAATTCTTTGTTATGTGAATTCATGTGATCTATGTGAA
Source organism: uncultured Pelagibacteraceae bacterium (assembly GCA_902541825.1). Classification (GTDB taxonomy): domain Bacteria; phylum Pseudomonadota; class Alphaproteobacteria; order Pelagibacterales; family Pelagibacteraceae; genus Pelagibacter. The sequence goes on from CACBRY010000001.1 coordinate 54,374, forward strand.
ATAAATCGTCTGGTTGAAAAAATTCATCTTGTGAATAAACGTTGGTAGTAAAAACAAAGAACGCAATAAACAAAACAGATAATCTTTTCATTATCTTATAATAAAATCAAATTCTGAAGTATATTTGTTGATATTGTGGCTTAATTTAAACTTTTTAAAAATGAGTTAAGGGCATTAACAAGGTTTTCATCATACTCCATCATATGATTGTCATGTTTTGTAAAATAAGAATATTTCGGTTCATTAGCTTTTTCATACATTTTTTTTCCCATAAAAAATGGAACAATTTGATCAACCTCACCATGCATTATTAAAATTGGAACATTTATATTCTTAATTTTGCTTTTATTATCAAACTTATCTTTCAATAATAAACTTACAGGTACATACGGATAAAAGGTTTTGGCTGCATCAATCATAGAAGTAAAAGGAGTTTCCAATACAACGCCAGCAAAATTCTTATTTTGTGACAAATGAGTTGCAACACCAGTTCCTAATGACTCGCCATAAATAACAATATTTTCTTCCTTTACACCTTTTCTAACTAGCCAATTTATTCCACTTCTTCCATCTTTATAAAGGCCTTCCTCAGATGGTTTACCTTTATTGCCACTAAAGCCTCTCCAGGCAATTATTAAAAAATTAACATCCATTTTATGGAAATGGTTTAATTTATGAATTCTATTTTCAAGGGAGCCGGCATTTCCGTGAAAAAATAAAACTGTTTTATATTTTTCTAAGTCTTTTTCATGAAACCAGCCCAATAAATCAATGTTATCCTCTGTCTTAATTTTTACTTTTTCAATAGGGACTGATATTTGATCACCAGAATAATTATTTTCATTAGGATGATATAATAAATTTCTCTGATAAAAATATAAAAAAACTAAGATTAAAAAATAGACAAAAATAACTATTTGGAAAAATAACAACAAAATATTCCTAAACTTTTTTAACATTTTTTTTCTTTGCTAAGTATATGCCAAAAAAAACCAAGATTGTTCCGATGAAATGATAATTTTCAAATTTTTCATCAAATAAAAAATAACCATAAATTGCTCCATAGACTGTAAAAACGTAAAGAGTAAAGCCTGTTAAAGACGCACCTAATTTTTTTTGGGCAACAGTGTAAAGCGTAAAAGCAATTATTCCCGGCGAAATAGCAGCAAAGATTACCCAAAAATAAAATTCAGGTGTAAAAACTGTCTGTTTATAAAATATTTCCTCACCTATATAGAATGGTAATAAACTTAAAGCTCCAAAAAATGATATTAAGGTAAATCTTTCAAAAATTTTTAGTTCTGAATTCCAATAAAATAAATAAATTGAATATAATGCCCATCCAATAGCGGCAGCCAACATCCATAAATCACCGATAGTAAATTGTAAATTAATTAATAAATTTAAATCTCCTTTTATAATAATTGTAAAGACTCCTATCAAACATGCAATTAATCCAATTATTTTCGTTAAATTTATTTTTTCATGAAAAAAAAAGTATGAAATCAAAATTATGAACACAGGTGAAGATGTATAAATAATTCCCATATTTGTTACAGTTGTAGTTTCACCTGCCAAAAATGGAAAGGCCCCGCATACTCCACATCCCATTGAGCCTAAAAAAAATAATTTTTTATATTCTTTTTTAATAATCTTAAAATTTTTTTTTAATGTTATGTATGTGAAAGGTAATAATATCAAAAAAACTAGTGTCCATCTCCAAAAAGCTAATGATATTGGAGGTACAAACTCGACACCACCTCTAGCTACAACAAGATTACTAGCCATAAAAATTGGCTGAATAAATAATAAGGAAAATGAAAAAAAATTTTTTTTCGAATTATTCAATTTACGACAAATTAACTTTTATCAAAGAAGGCTTCGTAAATCATCATTATGATGGCAGCACCCATCAACAAATAAACTGGAATTACATCTAAAAAACCGATCATCATTGATCTAGTAAGAGTAGTCGCTAGACCAATTAAAAAGAAAACAGCAAATGACAAACCTATTATTGTTGTTATTTTATTCATACAGTTAATCCTGACACTCCTTTTCAAGCCAATTGGCAACACCTAAAAATCTATGATCATCATATTTGTTGCCAATTAATTGAACTCCTAATGGTAGATTATTTTCACCCTCAAGTAAAGGCAGTGATATGCAAGGGGTACCTAGATAAGACCAGACTTTGTTAAATTCTGCTGTTCCAGTACTCTTTAATCCTTTAGGTGCAACACCTGGACTAGATGGCGATAATACTCCGTGATAGTCTTCAAATACTTCTTCATAAGACTCATAACTTCTTTTCATAAAATCAATTGCCTCGGCGTATTCTTTTGCGGTGTACTTATTTCCATTTGAAATAGCATCCTGCATATACTTTGAAAGTTTCTTTTTAAATTTTTGATAATAAATAGAAAAATTATTTGCTAAGTCTGTTTCATGAATAATTTGGTGATATTTGTGTATATCCTTAAAATATGAGGGAGTATCAAATATCTCAATATTTTTTTTAAAGGATTTAATAAAATACTCAAAAGACTCTCGTGATTTTTTATCAATTATTTTCCAATGATCAGTTTTATAAAAGATAAACTTAGGCTCAAAAATTGGACCTTTCTTAGTTTCAGTTAAAATATTTTCTGTAGAGTAATGAATAGTAGCTGGATCATATTTATCTTTCTTTATCAATACCTTTGCTAACATAGCTACATCTTCAACTTTACGACCAAACATTCCAATTTGATCTAAGCTGTATGAAGTTCTTAGAACTCCGTTTCTTGAAATAAGTCCATAGCTAGGTTTATAACCAACTACACCACAATAAGATGCTGGTCTTATTACAGATCCTCCTGTTTGAGAGCCGATAGAAGCTGGTGCCATAAAGGAAGCAACCGTAGCTGCTGATCCACTAGATGAACCCCCCGGTGTTCTATTTTTATCGTGAGGATTAGTTGTTGCTGGAGGTCCTAAGTAGGCAAGTTCTGAGGTTGCTGTTTTGCCCATAACAATTGCTCCTGATGCATGAAGCAAATCAATTATTTCAGCATTTTGAGAATATGATTTTCCTTTCCTGATTACAGTTCCACACTCAGTAGGCATATCAACTGTTCCAATAATATCTTTAACTGCTATCGGCACACCATGCAGTGGTCCTACTGGTTTTCCTGATCTTCTATGATCATCAGCCTCATTTGCTTTTTCTAATAAAACTTTTTTATCAAAATGTGCCCAGGCTTTTACATCTTTTTCAAACTTATCTATTCTTTCAATATATTTTTCACAAACTTCGACTGATGTAAGTTGGGCATCTTTTATTTTTTTTGCTAGTTCTTCGAGACTTAAAGAAAATATGTCTGTCATTTAAAATTAATTTGCAAATAATGTCTCTGGTAACCAAAGTGCTATTCCTGGGAATAAATACATTAGAACCATCGCTAAAATTACAATTCCTAAGAAAGGCATTATTCCCCCAAAAATTTGCATAAGTTCAACATTCTTTGATTGAACTCCTTTCAAATAATATGCTGACATTGCCATGGGGGGTGTCAAAAATGAGGTTTGTAAGTTTAAAGCGATTAGCATTGCAAAAAAATATGGGTTAACACCAAAAAATTCAACTAAAGGTAAAAATATCGGCACAAATATAATTAATATCTCTGTCCATTCTAGAGGCCAGCCCAATAAAAATATAATTAATTGGGTAATAACTAAAAACTGCCAAGGTTGTAAATTTAAAGATTTAAAAAAATGCTCAAAAACTTCATGGCCACCTAAATATGAAAATACTGAAGCAAAAGTCCAAGATCCAATAAATAACCACATGATCATAGCTGTTGTTTTTGCTGTAAGAAAAACTGACTCTTTAAAATTTTTCCATTTAAGTGTTTTATAAAAATATGAGAGCACTAATGAACCAAATGCACCAACAGCGGCTGCCTCTGCCGGAGTTGCTATACCTGCAAGTATTGTTCCTAAGACTAGGATTATTAAAGAAAATAATGGTAAGAAAGAAACCAAAACCTCTTTCATAATTACCGCAGTAGGAGGTATCTCCTCTGCTGCAGGTTTTGGAGCTATCGAAGGATTCATCCAAGCCCTAAATATTGCGTAACCAATATAAAGTCCGGCTAACATTAATCCTGGGAAAATTGCAGCTGCAAATAATCGTAAAGGCGACAATTGAGCAATAACAGAATAGACAATCAACATGATGCTAGGTGGAATTAAAATTCCTAAGCAACCACCTGAACAAATAATTCCAGATGCAAATTTTTTATCATAACCAGCTTTAATCATTGCTGGCCAAGCAAGAAGGCCCATTAACGTCACTACTGCTCCTATGATACCTGTTGCAGTTGAAAATAGTGCACAAGTAATTAATGCAGCAACTGCCATTGAAGCTGGAAGTTTGTGAGATGCTAATCTTATTGCAAAAAATAATTTTGCAACAATTCCAGCTCTTTCAACTAAATATCCCATAAATAAAAAGAGGGGGACTGCAGTCAATACATTGTTATCCATTACAGTATAAGTATTTTGAACAAAGAGTTGAAATATCCTGTTATCAAATAGATGTTCCATCTTGGTTGGATCAAAATAAGCGTAGTATCCAAAACCTAAACCCATTGCCATTAGAGTGAACGCAATAGGAAAACCTAGTAAGACAGCAAATAGAAATATTCCCATCATCATAATTGCTACTTCAGGATTTGTTAAACTAAATAACATCTTCTTTGTTTCCTTGTTGTGAAGTTCTCATTAATACTTTTTCAGTTTCCTCAGCATCACGCTCTGTTCCTCTTTCAGGCCAACTACCTGTTTTAATACAGATGATACATCTAAATACCTCACCAATTCCTTGGAGTGTTAAAAGTGTTCCAGATAATGGTATTAAAGATTTTGCCATATAAATTTGAATTTGTGCAGGACTATTCCAACTTGTTTCTTTAATTTTCCATGCCAATGCTGCATATTCATAACCATAAAAAGCTAAAGCAATAACGCCAGGAAAGAAGAAAATAAAATATAAAACAACATCTATCCAAGCTTGTGTTCTCTGAGAAAATAATCTGTATATAACATCTCCTCTAACATGTGCTTCAGTGCATAAAGTATAAGCTCCTGCCATCATAAAAATTGCACCATACATCTGAAGACTAAAATCAAAATTCCATAAAGTTGGGGCATTCAAAGCATACGCCATAAAAACTTCATAGCATGTTCCGCCCATCAAAATTACTATACACCACGAGAATGCTTTACCCATTGAGACACTCAAACGATCAGCGAATTTTATGTAAGATCTCATCATAGATATAGACTCTTATTGAATTGTTCTAAATTAATCAAATAAAAAAGGGGGCCGAAGCCCCCTCATTAAAATTTATAAAAGTTAATTATATCTTAACTTTTGCAATTGGACCAAACTCATTTTCATATGCAAGTTTGTAATTAGGCTGATTCATCAGCAAGTACTTCATTACTCTCTTCGCATAAGATTTTTGAGAATCAACAACTTTCTTAAAGAAAGGATCTTTCTTATTAAAGTCACCAATTACTTTGTCCCAACCTTTTAATTGTTGAGCCAAAATCTCATCTGAAGTTTGGTAAACATTTACTTTATGCTCATTCATCAACTTAGCTAAGTCAGCTGAGTATCTTACTAAAGCTTTAAAGTAGTTATCACTGTTTGCAGCATAAGCAGCATTTTTCAATATCGCTTGGTGCGCAGGTGATAAACTATTATATGTTTTTTTGTTAACTGGAATCTCAAACATCTCTTGAGATTGGTGGAAACTTCCTAAGTGATAGTGCTTAGAAACGTCTTGCATACCAAATTGAGAGTCTGAAGTTGGGTTGTTAAACTCAGCAGCTTCAATCAAACCAGTTTTCATAGCTGGCTGAATTTCACCACCTGGTAATTGTCTAACTACCATTCCCATTGCAGTCAAAACGTTAGTCGCTAGACCAACTGTTCTGTACTTCATACCTTTAACATCAGATACTTTTGTTACGTTCTTTTTGAACCAACCAAAAGGCTGTGCTGGCATAGGCATATGGAAAAAACCAATGTAATCGAAACCTACTTTTGCAAGAGTTTCGTCATACAGTTTTCTTCCTCCACCATACTCCATCCATCCCATAACTTCTTGAGATGACATACCGTATGAAGGACCAGTTCCAAATAGTGATGCAGCTGGATTTTTACCATACCAATATGCAGTCACCCAGTGACCCATATCTACTACACCTGAACTTACTGCTTGTCCGATTTCTGAAGTCTTTACGACTGCTCCAACTGGTTGAAGATCAATCTTAAGTGTACCTCCAGACATCTCATCTACCATTTTGCAGTAGTCACCGGCCATTTCAAAAAAGATGTTTGCTCCACTTGGCCATGCAGCTTGCATCTTTAAAGTTTTATGACCGCCAGCAGTTGCTATGTTTGGCATTGCAACCGCAGCTGCAGCTACAGCACCAGCTTTAGCAGCAGTTTTAAAGAACTTACGTCTTGAAGATGTTTTCACCTTCAATGATTTATTTTCTTTTGTCATTATTACTCCTATTAAAGTTAATTAACTCGATCAATTTAAGCACAGATTCAATTTAGAGTCTTTCCAAAAAATGGGGTATATGTCGCAGAATTTAAATTAATTTCAATCTGAAGTAGAATTAATTTACTTTATTTGTGCAATTTCCTGTCTTGAAGAATTCATCAATATTATCTATCGCAAGGTTTGCCATCGCAATTCTAGTATCTTTAGTTGCGCTGCCTAAGTGGGGTAAAATAAAGGCTGACTTAATCTTTAAGTATCCTGGATTTAAATTTGGCTCATTCTTATAAACATCAAGTCCCGCAGCATAAATTTTTCTTCTATTAAGTGCATCTATCAATGCATCATCATCAACTATATCACCTCTTGCAACATTAGTGATTACTGCACCTTTAGGGAAATACTCAACTGTCTCTTTGTTTATCATATTTTCAGTCTCTTTTGTTGCTGGACAACAAATAGATAAAACATCTGATACTGAAAAAAGACTTTTCAAATTATCATGATAAATGGCACCTTGCTCTTTTTCCTCGCTCAGTTTTGACCGGTTATGATAGTGAATAATCATTCCTAATGATTTTGCAATCCTTGCAATTTTCTGTCCAATTCTGCCCATTCCTAAAACTCCAAGCCTTGTTCCGGTTAATTGTTTACCAATTAGATAATCTGCAGACCATTTCCATCCACCCTCTCTGGCAGAATCAATTCCTTCTGCAGCTCTTCTACAAGCTCCTAATATTAAAAGAATACCGATCTCAGCTGTTGCGTCTGATAAAACATCAGGTGTATTAGTAACTGCAATTCCTCTTTTTTTTGCTGCCTCCAAATCTATATTTCCGAAACCAACTGCAAAATTTGAAATAATTTTTATTGTATCTGGTAACTTATCAATAGTCTCTTTATCCATCTTATCGGTTAAAGAGGATAGTATACCGTCACAACCTTGACTCATCTCTATGACTTTTGATTGTGAGTATAACTCATCATTAGAATTAAATATTGGGTCAAATGTTTTTGATGCTTTATCTTCACTTTCTTTGATTAATTTTCTTGTAATCAAAATTTTTTTCATAAAATATTTTTGTTAATTAAGATCAAATATCTTGCCTGGATTCATTATATTGTTTTGATCAATGCTTCTTTTGATTAATTTCATAACAGGAATGTTGTCTCCATGCTCCTTCAAAAGATATTCTTTTTTATGAAGACCCACACCATGTTCTCCTGTAATTGTTCCTTTTAAATCTAAGGCCTTTTTTATTAATAAGTCATTGAATTCTCGTATTTTTTTATACATTTCTTTTTTTTCAGGATCAAAAGGTAATAATACATGAAAATTTCCATCTCCAAGGTGGCCCACCATTGGAGCTCTAAGTCCAAACTTTTTAGCTTGTTCCTCTGCATAATTTACACATTCTGTTATATTTGAGATAGGTAAACACACATCTGTTGAATAAACTCTTCCATTATTTATCAAAGCTTTTACAGAATAGTAAACATCCCATCTTGCTTGCCAGAGTTTATTTCTTTCCTCTAAATCTTTTGCCCATTTAAAAGAGCTTCCATTATTATCTTTAGATATTTCCTCTACTATTTTGATATTTTCGTTATTAGATAATTCGGATCCATGAAATTCAAAAAATAATGTCGGCGTTTCTTCAATATCTTTTAATTTTGAATAATTAATACTTATTCCCATTTGATCTTTATTTAACATTTCAATTCTTGCGATTGGGACTCCATATTGGATTACTTGTTGCGCAGTTTGAACTGCTTTTTCTAAAGTTGGGAAGTGACAGACAGCTGACATTATACTTTCTGGTATAGGAGAAAGTCTTAATTGAACTTCCGTTATAACTCCTAAAGTTCCTTCAGAACCAATAAACAAATTAGTTAGATTATAACCCGCTGAGGTTTTTTTCGTTCTTCCTCCTGTGTTAATAATATCTCCATTAGGCAAAACAACAGTTAGACCCGTAATTACAGTTTTCATAGTGCCGTATTTAACCGCCATTGTTCCTGAAGCCGATGTGGAAGCCATACCTCCGATCGCTGCATTAGCACCTGGATCAATTGGAAAAAAGACACCATCCTCTCTAAGATATTCGTTTAATTGTTCTTTTGTAACACAGGCTTGCACTCTGCAATCGAAGTCCTCAGCATTAACACTTAAAATTTTATTCATTTTTTCAAGGCTTATGGTTATCCCTTTTTCATTACCAACCACATTACCCTCTAAAGAGGTACCTGTACCAAATGGTACTACAGGAATTTTATGCTCATTACATAGTCTTAATATTTGTGAAACCTCCTGATTAGTTTCTGGAAATACTACAGCTTTTGATAAAATTGGATCATAAGTGTCTTCACCTCTGGCATAATTTGTTCTCGTGGATACAGAAGTTGAAAATCTTCCATTAAAAATTTTTTTTAGCTCAGCTTGTACTTGATCGTTCATAAGAAGTGATATTAATAAATAATGCTAAAAAAATATACCTTATTTAGATAGCATTTTCTTTATATTTTCCAATGCTTGTGAAATATTATCTCTTGATGCAGCAAAACTAAATCTAACATAATTTTGGCATGTTTCACCAAAAGCTGATCCAGGAACTATTGCTACTCCTGCTTCATGCATAGCCTTTCTTGCAAACTCTGCACCATTCATACCTGTACCGATCACTTTAGGAAATGCATAAAAAGCTCCTCCAGGTAAACTACATTCTACACCTGGTAAATCATTTAAACCTTTATAAATTAGGTCTCTTCTTTGAGTAAATTTTTCCATCATTGCATCAATTGAATCGTCTGGTCCATCTAGAGCAGCAATACCAGCAAATTGAGCTGCAGCATTAACACATGAAACACTATTAATTAATAATTTATTAACATGTTCAACTAAATGCTCTGGCCAAAAACTCCAACCAAGTCTCCACCCAGTCATCGAGTAAGCTTTGCTCCATCCCTCTAATACAATTAATCTTTCTCTCAACTCAGGATAATTAAAAAATGTTGGCATTTCTTTTCCATCAAAAATTTGTCTGCTATAAATTTCATCGCTTAATATTGTTACATGAGGGTGCTTTTTCAGACCATCAGCTAAAACATCTACGTCTTTTTTCTCAACAAAGCTTCCAGTTGGATTATTGGGATTTATCAAAATTAACAAACGAGTTTTATCTGTTATCATAGATAATATTTTGTCTGGATCGAATTTCAAATCTTTATTTTCTGTTAAGTCATATGGGACTGAAGTTGAGCCTGTATAGTTAATCATTGACTCATAAATTGGAAAAGCAGGTGTTGGGTGAATAATCTCTGCTCCAGGTTCACCAAAACATTGAATAGCATAACTCATTGTTGGCTTACCACCTGGCATGATTAAAATTCTTTCAAAATTGATGTCAACATTGTAACGTTTTTTTATCCACCTCGTAACAGCTTGTCGACATTCAGGAATTCCATTCGACATTACATATCCATGATGTCCATCATCAAGTGCTTTCTTAGCCGCTTCAACAACATGTTTTGGAGTTTTAAAGTCTGGCTGCCCCAATCCTAAATGGATCATTGGTTTACCTTGAGATTCTAATTTTTTCGCTTCTGCAAGGACTGTAAATGCAGACTCTGTTCCTAATCTTTCTAAACTTTTAGCTAGTTTCATAATTTTTATTTTAAGCCTAATTTCTATAAATTAATTTTGAACTATTCAACTCTTTTAAATTTTTACAACCCATTAATACCATATTTCTATTTATCTCATCGTGCATGTTTTTCAATAAATGCTCAACACCTTGCTGTCCACCTGCGGCTAAAGAGAACAAGAATATTTTTCCAAAACTACAGGCTTTTGCCCCAGCTGCTAAGGCTTTTAAGACGTGTGTCCCTCTCCTTACTCCACCGTCTAAGATTATTTCCAGCTTATCTCCAACTGCATCTGAAATTGCTTTAATTTGATCAAAGGGTGATCGAGATCCGTCCAGCTGACGACCTCCATGATTTGAAATCATAATTGCAGTGCAACCAATATCAATTGCTCTTTTTGCGTCATCAACACTCATGACTCCTTTTAATGCAAAAGGACCATTCCATTTTTTAACGCAGTACTCTGCATCTTTCCAATTCATTGAAGGATCATATTGCTCATTAATATATTCTATAACAGATTTAGCGATGTTAGTCCCTTTATCAGTCTTTGATGCCACATTAGCTAGTTTAAATTTTCCATGTGTTAAATAATTAAAAACCCAACTAGGATGTGATGCAAAACTCATTAAACTTTGTAAAGTCAATTTAGGTGGTGTTGTAAATCCGGTTCTATGATCTCTTTCTCTATTTCCTGCAACTAATGTATCAACAGTTAAACACATTCCATTAAATCCTGATCTTTTACATCTATCTATTAAATCATCTGTTATTGATTGATCCTTGTGCACATACAATTGGAACAATTTTGGCCCACCAGAAATATTTGAAATCTCTTCTATAGTATTGTTTGCCATTGTTGACATACTATAAAAAGTTCCAAATTTTTCAGCTGCTCTAGCTGAAGCTTTGTCTCCGTCATGGTGGTATAATCTTTGCATTGCACAAGGAGATAAAAAAATTGGCATATCAATTTTTTTGCCGAATATGGTGGTTGATAAATCTGGCTTACCAACACTTGCCAGGATATTTGGAACTAAATCACATTGGTTAAAAGCTTCAGTGTTTCTTTTTAAGGTCGTCTCATCATCGGCACCACCGTCAATATAATGAAAAATCGGTGAGGGAAGTTTTTTTTTTGCTAGATTTCTAAAATCATTAAAATTATAGCAATCTTTTAAAACCACTATTTTCTGAATCTTAAATTACTTCTATTTAGATCACTAATCTTAGTGCACCCCATAAGTTTCATATCACGTACTAGTTCAGCTTTATATTTTTCTAAAGCTCTTTCGACACCTGCTTGACCTCCAGCTGCTAAAGCATAAAGATATAATCTTCCACCTGAACAAGCCTTAGCACCTAATGATAATGCTTTAAGCATATGAGTACCTCTATGAATTCCACCTTCACAAATGACATCTAATTTATCACCAACTGCATCAACAATTTCTGCAAGTTGATCAAAGGGCGCTCTAGATCCGTCTAACTGTCTTCCGCCATGATTTGATACCATTATACCTGTGCATCCTATGTCTACTGCTCTTTTTGCATCTTCAACACTCATAATTCCTTTGAGAGCGAAATGACCTCCCCATTTAGAACAAAGATTTTCAGCATCTTTCCAATTCATTGATTGATCCAGCATAGTTGAAAAATAATTTCCAATTGATGAGTTAACATCGGTACCTTCTTTCACAAAATCTTGTAAATGAGGTAATTCAAACTTACCTTTTGTTAGATAATTAATTCCCCACATCGGTTTAGTAGCAAAACTATATAAACTTGCTAGAGTTAACTTTGGTGGTGAGGTAAATCCTGTTCTTAAGTCTCTCTCTCTATTTCCTCCAGTAATAGTATCAACTGTTAAGGCCATCACATCAAAATTTGCTGCTTTAGCTCTTTCCAAACAAGAGTCGTTTAAACCCCTATCTTTATGAAAATAAAACTGAAACATTTTAGGTGTATCAATCATTGAAGAAATTTCCTCAACACTAACTGTGGCTAGAGCAGAGACACCAAACATTGTATTAAATTTTTTTGCTGCTTTTCCAACTGCTCTTTCTCCATCGTAATGAAAAAGTCTCTGTAAAGCAGTTGGTGATAAATAAAAGGGTAAATCTAATTTTTTTCCAAATATCGTAGTAGACAAATCAACTTCTTCAACTCCTCTCAAAACATTAGGAACTAAATCCACATCATCGAATGCACTAGTATTTCTAGCATATGTAACTTCATCATCTGCTGCACCATCAATATAATGAAAGATTGGCGATGGTAACCTTCTTTGAGCTAATTTTCTAAAATCACTAAAGTTGTGACAATCTTTTAAATTCATGGTTTCTCTTAAAACTTTTTGAGGAAATTAAACATATAACTATTTGCCCCAGGATTTTTATCCCCTAAACTTGCATTAGATACATGATTATATGATACGGCAAAATTTGTTGTATCAGTGGTTTTGTAAGAAAGCTGTAATTCTGACTTAAATTCAAGAAGATGCCCAAGGTCCTTTCCATCCCCTTCATGGTAAAGTCCGGGAGTAAAACTTGGAGTTAAAAAAAATGGGCCCATGTTCATATTCCACTCAACACCTGTATAAATATACGCAGCGGAATTGGCAGTTATGAAACCTCCGCTAACTGGTGAAATATTTCCTAGAAATGTATTTCTTTTTAAATTTTCATTTTGATGCTGAAAACCTAACAACATCGATTTTTGGTTATTATCACTAAAATCAAAATTCCCAAGGTATAAATTAAATTGATGATTGTTATCATCAATATCAGTATCTCCCAATAATTTTGAAGGCAAAGTCAAAATTAACAAAACTAAAAAAATTCTTTTTACAATCATTTTACCTAACTAAGATTATTTTTTATTATAAAACCTTTTGATGATTATTGCACCACCCGCTAAGAATATCAAGATAGGCAATAACCACAAAAAATAGGTATTTCTGTTGAAAACTGGATCATACAATATCCATTCTCCATATTTCATTTTTAAAAAACTATAAATTTGTTCCTCACTCAAACCTTGTTGAATTTTATTTTTAATAACTAACTTTAGACTTATCGCGAATTCTGAGTCTGAATCATACACTGACTGGCCTTGACAAATCAAACATCTTAAATTTTTAGCTATTTTATTTTCAGTTTTAATTTCATCTGCCTTTAAGAGATTGAAATTCAAAATTATACTTACAATCAAAAATATTGGAATAAATTTCATCTAATTATTTTCTCAATTTCTAATAGGTCCTTATTGTTTATTGGCCCAATAAATCTTTTAATAATTTTATTTTGATGTATTAAAAAACTTTCTGGCACCCCATAAGCACCCCATTCAATTGATGCTGTGCCATCCTTATCTAATACTATTATATTGTAAGGATTTCCCAAGTCTTTTAAAAAACTTGAGGCTTTTTTAAAGTTATCTTTATAATTAAATCCTATCAATTCTATTCTTTCATTTTTTTTTAGTTTCATTAAAAATTTATGTTCTTCCTTACAGGGGACACACCATGATGCCCATATGTTCATCAAATAATACTTATTATCTTCAAAAATTTTTTCTGAAATAATAATAGAATTATTCTTAAAAGACTTTAACTCAAATGATGGAACTTCTTTTTTTAGTTCGGTGCTCGGAGTATAAATATTTGAATTTTTTAATCCCTTGAAGAAAATAACAAAAGTAATTAAAAAAATAAAAATTAAAATTATTGGAATAAATTTAGACTTCATATCTTTTTTTAAAAAAACTTAAAAAACCACCGAAACTTATTAATATTACTGAAACCCATATCCAAATCATGAAAGGTTTAACTTGATATCTTATATTGAAATATTCCTGGTTCTGAACGTAATTCATCGTCATAAATTTATCTGTGAGTAAGTTTGTTTTTATATCAGCCTCACTCGTAATTATATTTGGTTGATTATATATTCTTAACTCAGGGTTGAGGATATCTGATGAGCCATCCAAATTTTGTACATTAAATTTTCCTATAATTGCTTTGAAGTTTTTTTCATCTTCTTGCTTAATGTTCTCGAAGTTTATCGTAAATTTTTCAGTCTCAAAAGTTTCACCAATTTTAAGGTTGGTAATTACCTCATTAGAAAAAATATTATTAAATAAAATACTTAGAATTAATAAGCTAAAACCAAAATGAGCAATGTTCTGAGATAAATTTCTAAATCTTTTGACAAAAAATTCTCTAGAAGTAGAAAAAAATAAAAAGAAAGCAGAAGTAACCAAAATTGTGTTAATCAAGAAATTTATATCAAATTGTTTAATTATTACTGCTGATAACAAAAAAGATATTATTAAAAATATGGTCATATAAAATTTATCTTTAAAATCTGATTTAACCCAATTAAGATTTGGTCCAATTGCCATAGCTATTAAAAATGGAATTAAGAAAGGCAATATGAGCTTGTTATAAAAAGGTGGTCCAACGGATATTTTATTTGCGGTTATAACTTCTAAAAATATTGGATAAATTGTTCCTATTAAAACTACTGATAAAAAGTACATCATAAACCAATTATTTACTAAAATAGATGTCTCCTTGCTTAGCCAAAAAAAATTATTTTCTAGTTTTTCTTTCTCCGAATGAAAAAAAATGAAAATAAAAATTGATAAAAAAATAAGCGTAAAAAGAAAAATTAAAATAAATAAACCTCTCTCTGGATCATTGGCAAATGTATGAACTGAATTTAAAATTCCAGATCTTACTAAAAAAGTACCACTCATACTCAAAGCAAAAGTTGCAATTGACAATATCATGGCCCACGAAGTTAATATTTTCTTCTTCTCCAAAACTAAAATACAATGAAGTAAAGTTGTTAGTGCAAACCATGGCATTAAAGATACATTTTCAACTGGATCCCAAAACCAAAAACCTCCCCAACCTAATTCATAATATGCCCAAATAGATCCAAGTAAAATTCCTAATGTAAGAAAAACCCAAGATGCTAAAACCCATTGTTTAATATGCTTTGCCCATTCTTTTGATACATATGACGTAACCATGGCAGCAAGAGCTGACGAGAAAATTATCGAAGAACCTACATATCCTAAATATAAAATTGGTGGATGTATTGCTAAAGCAGGGTCTTGTAAAATTGGGTTCAAGCCTAAACCCTCATTTGGTGTTGGAAAAATATAATTAAATGGGCTTGAAGTCTTAATCAAAAAAATAAAAAAACCTACAATTATTATTTGTTGAAATAATAAGGTAAAAATTCTGTACTTTTTTGGCTGCTGATTAGATTTAATTAAAAAAATTGAAATAAACAAAGTTAATACTAGCAACCATAGCAATAAACTACCCTCATGATTACCCCAAGTTCCTGAGATTTTATAAAATAATGGTTTGGTTGTATGAGAGTGATTAAAAACAGTTTCGTTGCTAAAATCTGAGTTGATAAAAGAGATAATTAATCCAAAAAAACTTATGACTACAAAAAAAAATTGAATAAATGTAAAAGTTATTATCTTTTTATCTAAGATTTCAGCTTTTAAATTTTTAACTGAAAAAAAAATAATTAAAATTGAAAAAAGAAGTCCAAAACTTAATGAATAAGAACCTATTAAACTCGCCAAATTTATTTCTCCTCTAATGCTGCCTTAACTTCTGGTGGCATATAATTTTCATCATGTTTAGCCAAAATTTTTGTGGCTAAAAAGAAATTTTTATCTTTTAAATATCCCTCAGCAACAACACCCTTCTCCTCAGCAAAAAGATTAGGTACGACCCCAGAATAAACAACATTTATCTCGTTTTTAAAATCTGTAACAATAAATTTAATTTCTTTTGAAATCATAGTTATAGAGTCTTTTTTAACCATTCCACCTATTCTAATTTTCTTTTTACCAATTTCACTTAAAGTTTTAATTTCTGTTGGAGACTTAAAAAAAATAACGTTTTCCTCTAAAGACTTAACTAATAAAAAGACTGATAACGCTAAAGTTGTTATTATTAATAATATAAAAAAAAATCTTAATTTAACTTTTCGGCCATACATGTTTCAAAAGTTAAATGTTTGAAGTATTTGACAAAATTTCTTTATTTATACTTTGAGATTTTGCAAAAGCTGCTCTCTCAGAATTTAAAGATCCAAATTTTGCTAAAAATTTATTTTTTTCTTTTTTGTATTGAATTTTGATAACCAAAAAAAGTGTCAAAAAACTTACTAAAGTAAACGAAAATGCTGACCAAACATACAGTCCATATCCATTCATAAAAAATAAATTTTCAATCATAATCTATCTAACCCTTTATTCTTAATTTTTATCAGTTCTGTATTATATTTCATTAAAAAAATCAGTAGAGAAAATAGGGCAAATGCCGCAGTCATTGTCATTAATGGAAACAGCATTGATATGTGAATTGAGGACTTCGAGAGTATGTTGATTGAAGCTGGTTGATGCAATGTATTCCACCAATCTACTGAATACTTAATTATAGGAACATTAATAATTCCTAAAATTGTGATAATTGATGTAACTTTAAATGCTTTGTCATTATCTTCAAAAATTCTCCATGCAACAAGATACATTATGTAAAACAGTGCTAGTATTAACATTGAAGTTATTCTTGCGTCCCAAGCCCACCAAGTTCCCCATGTGGGTTTGCCCCATATGGAACCAGTGACAAGAGCTATTATATTAAATACTAACCCAGAGGGTGCCAAACTTTTTGCGATTAAAAAAAAATTTCTTATTTTAAAGATGTATCCAACTATAGATAAAAAAGTAATAGCTGAAAAAATTCCAAGCGAAATCCAAGCTGCTGGAACATGAACATACATTATTCTGACAGAGTGACTTTGCTTATAATCTTCAGGAGATAATATTAATGCCTCTGTTAATCCTATTGAAAGAATGACAATAAATAAAAATAATACATACTTAGGAGCTTTTGATGTTATTGAAAAAATTTTATTCGGTTCAAAATATTTAAACATATATGAAATTATATTTATTATGAAAAAACTGCCTGATCAAGAATGCCAGAGGGAGATAATAACGAAGGGTAAATAAGTAGCACCCTTGATCAGAATTAACCCCATAAAAGCAAATTGCTGTGTCAAAGGTTTGAGCTAAATGTGTTAAAAAAGTGATTTATTTAATTAGATAGCTTAAAATAGCTAGATCCCTTTTTCCCAGAGAAAATTTCTTCAATTAAAGGATGTTTAATTGGTTCATCTGAGTCATCAACAAGAAGATTTTGCTCGGAAACGTATGCCTCGTATGTGATTTCATCATTTTCAGCTAACAGATGATAAAAAGGCTGATCTTTTCTTGGTCTTACATTTTTTGGTATCGATTGATACCATTCTTCTGAATTATTAAATTCAAAATCAACATCATAAATTACACCTCTAAAGTCGAAGTGTTTATGTTTCACTATATCTCCAATTGAAAATTTAGCTTTTTGAATTGCCATCATATTTAGTATGGGTATTTAAAAACAAAAATCAATAAGAAAAATTAAAAGTTTCTATGAAAATATTATTTATGTTAATATCTCACCTGTGAACAAATCTTTTTTAAAGTTTTTAACAGATTTTGGACCTCTAGTAATTTTTTTTTACTACTACTACGATAGTGGAAAAGACTTAAAAATTGCAATTCCCCCATTTATTATTGCGACAATAATTGCATTAGCTATTGTTTGGTTTTTAGAAAAAAAAATACCAAAGATTCCTTTGTTAAGTGGAGTTTTAATTACTTTATTTGGAGGCTTAACAATTTACTTTGATAATCCAGTTTTTATCTATGTCAAACCAACAATTATAAACATTCTCTTTGCATTCGCTCTGATATTTGGAAGGTACTTTACAAATGAACCTGTTTTAAAAAAATTAATGGGTAAGTCTGTCTCTCTAACTGATGAAGGATGGGAAATATTAAATAAAAGATGGATATATTTCTTTTTTGGTCTAGCTATTCTAAACGAAATTGTTTGGCGAACTCAATCTGAAGAATTTTGGGTAAATTTTAAAGTATGGGGACTATTACCAATTACATTTATATTCACTGCTTTTCAAATAGGTTTAATAAATAAGTATAAAACAAATGAATAATAATCTACGTCTAATAATCAATAATGTTAATAAAAAGAATATTGAAGAAAAACATTTTTTTGAAAAAGATGAATTAAAGATTATTTTAGACTTATACGCTAAAATGGTTTCTGAAGGATCATGGAAAGACTATGGACTTAATATTTCAAGCAAACAAGTTGGTTTTAGTGTTTTTAAAAATACTACAGAAAATGCTCTGTATAAGATTTGCAAAAATTTTAAGCCAAAAAATAAAAATCTTAAATACTTAATTACCGATGCAAATGGAAAAATATTTAGAAACTCGTCTGATTTAAATAATCTATTGAAAAATATTAATTGGAAAAAACTTTAAATTATCTTCTTTGACCAAAAAGTCTAAGCAACATGATAAATAAATTAATAAAGTCTAAATAAAGCGTCAATGCACCCATTACAGCTTTTTTGCCCATTAATTCACCCGTGTCACTAGCCGCATACATGTTTTTGATTTTTTGTGTGTCGTAAGCAGTAAGTCCTACAAAAATTAAAACACCTAAAATAGAAATTACGAAATACATCATTGAAGACTTCATGAATATATTAACTATTGATGCGATAATGATACCAATTAAACCCATCATTAAAAAAGATCCTAATTTTGTTAGGTCTCTTTTTGTTGTATATCCATATATGCTCATAGCTCCAAATGTTGCAGAACAAATGAAAAATACCCTTGTGATACTCATGCCAGTATAAACTAATAAAATTGATGAAAGAGACAGACCCATTAATGCAGCAAAAATCCAAAAAGTTGTTTGCGCTTTAGCTGCACTCATTTTATTTATACCAAAGCTCATGTAAAATACGATTCCAAGCGGAGCTAACATTACTAGCCATTTTAGCCCAGACATGTAGATTGCGTTACCCACTTGAGTTAGTCCAACTATAGATCCTGAACTATCAGTCACAACAGACATTTTGAAAGTTATAAGGGCAATTATCCCTGTCATTAGGATTCCCGTTGCCATGTAGTTATATACTTTTAACATGTAGGCTCTTAAGCCTTCATCTGTTACTGCTGTTGATTGTTGTGCAGCCTCTTTTGCTCTACCTAGTATACCTTTTTTATTAAATTCCATGCTGTAACATATATAATCTTTTATTAATTATTCAAGATATCAAAAAAAACAATAAATGACTAATATTTTAAAATACTAATGAATTATAAAAAATTAGGAAATACTGATCTAGATGTAAGTACAATTTGTCTCGGTACAATGACCTGGGGTGAACAAAATTCAGAGAAAGAGGGGTTTGAACAAATGGATTTTGCTTTAAGCCAAGGAGTAAATTTTTGGGATACAGCTGAAATATATTCAATTCCAATGAGAGAAGAAACCTATGGAGAAACTGAAAAAATAATTGGTAATTGGTTTCAAAAAACAAAAAAAAGGAATGACGTTGTTCTTGCCACTAAAGTTTGTGGAAGTACGTCGAACAAATATATTAGAGGTGGTGGAAATAGTTTTGGTAAAAAAAAAATTAAAGAAGCATTAGATGAAAGTTTAAGGAGATTAAAAACAGACTATATTGATTTATATCAACTTCACTGGCCCGAAAGAAGCACAAATTTTTTTGGTGATTACGGTTATGAGCATGACGAAAATGATAAAAATTGGACACCTTTTGAAGAAGTTTTAGAAAGTTTGAAAAAATTTATTGAACAAGGAAAAATTAGATATGTAGGTTTATCGAATGAAACTGCCTGGGGTTTATCAAAATTTCTTGAACTCTCAAAGATGAAAGGGCTTCCAAAAATGATGTCTGTCCAAAATCCTTACAACTTACTAAATCGAACGTATGAGGTTGGTTTGGCCGAAATTTCCATTAGGGAGCAAAGTGGATTATTAGCTTACTCTCCATTGGCGTTTGGATATTTAACAGGAAAATATAGAAATAATAAATTACCAGCGAAATCGAGAATGCAATTATTTAAAAATTTTAACAGATATAAAAATGAAAATGGTCAAAAAGCCATTGATGAATACTACAAAATTTCAAAAAAATATAATTTAGATTTTACTCAAATGTCTTTAAAATTCTGTGAAATTCAACATTTCACAACTAGTGTTATTATTGGGGCAACGACAATGGAACAGTTGAAAACAAATATAGAAAGTGTAAATGTAAATTTAAACAGCGATATAATAAATGATATTAATAAAATTCAACAGAAATACCCTAATCCATGTCCATAACTAAAAAATTTATCTTCACATTTTTATTTTTTATTATTCCAATTACATTTAGTTTAGCTGATATAAAAAAAGTTGGTAAGTTCAAAGATTGGGAAACATTAGTAATCCAAGAAAGTTCTGGTAAAGTTTGTTTTGCTCAATCTACCCCTGTTTTACAAGCACCAAAAACAAATAAAAGAGATGCTAGATTATTTGTTACTTTCAGACCGAATGAAAAAATTTCTAATGAAATAAGTGCAACTGCTGGGTATGAGTTTAACAAAAATAATACTGTTTTAGCAACTTCAGGAAATAACAAATTTAAATTTGATATTAAACAACAGGGTTTTGCTTGGATGACGAGTAATAAAAAAGAAAAAATAATGGTTAAAGTTATGAAAAAAGGATCAAGAATTATGGTTACTGGTTACAATGAAAAAGGTTCACAAACCATAGATCATTATTCATTATTAGGATTCACAAAGGCCTACAATTCTGCAAAAAAAGCTTGCAGTTAATTAATGAAATCAAAAAAAAGAATTGTCTTAGCTTATTCTGGTGGCTTAGATACATCTATAATTCTAAAATGGCTTCAAGAAAATTATAACGCAGAAGTCATTTGTTACACAGCTGATATAGGGCAAGAGATAGATCGAAAAAAAATAATCAATAATGCTAAAAAATTTGGTGTTAAAAAGATCATAATTAAAGATTTAAAAAATCTTTTCGTAAAAGATTACGTTTTTCCAATGATACGAGGTAATGCGATTTATGAGGGAGTTTATTTATTAGGAACTTCTATAGCAAGACCATTAATCGCAAAAGACCAGATAAGAGTAGCAAAAAAATTTAAAGCATACGCAGTATCTCATGGAGCAACTGGAAAAGGTAATGATCAGGTCAGATTTGAGTTAGGTTATCACTATTTTGGCCCAAAGATAAAAGTTGTTGCACCCTGGAGAATTTGGAAATTAAAATCTAGAAGCGATTTAATTAATTATGCAAAAAAACATAAGATACCTATCCCCAAAGATAAAAAAGGTGCACCCCCTTTTTCTGTTGACGATAATTTATTTCATACCTCAACTGAGGGTAAAATTTTAGAGAACCCAAAAAATTCAGCTCCAGAATTTATTTTCCAAAGAACAACTTCCCCTGAAAAAGCACCGAATAAACCAACTTTTATTTCAATTAATTTTAAAAATGGTGACCCTGTTGGAATAAATGGAAAAAAATTAAATCCTGAAAACATTCTTACCGAATTAAATTTTATTGCTGGAAAAAATGGCATAGGAAGAGTTGACCTCGTTGAAAATAGATTTCTTGGAATTAAATCAAGAGGAGTTTATGAAACACCGGGCGGAACACTTTTGATTCATGCCCATAGAGCTATTGAGTCAGTGACATTGGATAAAGAAACAATGCACAAAAAAGATTTGATTATGCCAAGATATGCCGAACTGATTTATAATGGTTATTGGTATTCAAAAGAGAGATTTAAATTACAAAAAATTATTGATCAAAAAAGAAATAAGGTGAATGGGTCAGTAAAACTTAAACTATACAAAGGGAATATTACTATTCAATCTAGAATTACAAAAAGTAATGCATACTCAATGAAAAAAGTTTCTTTTGAGGAAAATAAAACATTTAATAAATCTAATGTTGAAAGATTTATTAATTATCACAAGAAAAAACTGAGATATTAATAAGTTTTAGGACAATTTATAGTTTGTTAAATTTATTTTTAGCTATATCTTAGAATTATGGAATCACTTAAAAATTGGATGAGAGATACTGCAAACATTTTGTTTGATGACAGTAAAAATGATCTCCGATCTCTTCCTAAAACTGTTAGGTTGCAAATTTTATTAGTTTTGAGCTTTATATGGACCACAGTTTTTAGTTTATATGTTTTTTCTTACACAACTTTTGTTTTTGGTTGGACTGGTCTTTTTTTAGCTCACATTGGTTTAATCTTTGCCGTGTATATGACCTTTAAACATTTTCATAGAGCAGAAGAAAATTCAGCTAGTGTTTTTAAAACAAAAAATTTTGACCCTTTTAAAATAATGGTTCTTGTTTTTGTGATTGTATTTATATTTGTTTTTTCAAAAGGTATTGAAGTATTAACAAGTCCGAATCCATATTCTTATTCAATTCCTTATGAAGGTTCTTCAAAATCAGTGTTTGAAAAATGGTTGCCTTTTAGTAAAGATAAATAATGGAAAAAATAGCAAAAAATTTACAGCTTATTTTAATGGTTATCATTTTAATAAGCACAGTTATTGCAGTCGGTATAGAGATGTACAAAATGTTTGAGAATAGATCGGTAACTTTAGCTGATTTATTATTAATGTTTCTTTACCTAGAAGTGCTAGCAATGGTAAGAGTTTTTTGGAACCAACAATCAATTAGTATTACCCTTCCTTTATTAATTGCAATTACTGCTTTAGCACGATTTATTATTCTTCAAGGTAAGGAAATGGATCCAACAGCATTAGTTTATGAGGCTATTGCAATTGTTCTAATTGCTGGTGCAATTGTTATTTTAAGATTAAGACATAGCGACAAGCTTGGTTTAAAGAAAAAAAAATCAAAATAAATCAAAATGAAATTTGAAGCCTCAAAGGCTGCGGCCTTAAATAGATTAAATAATTTTGTAGAAAAAAATCTTTCTGAATATTCCAAACTAAGAAATTTTGATTTTGGTCCGGAAAAGAGAACAAATATATCTGGTTTATCTCCATATATTACTCATGGAGTTATCAACGAGAAAGAAGTTATTGAAAAATCACTTAGCAAGTTTTCTTTTTCAAAAAATGAAAAATTCATTCAAGAAGTTTTGTGGCGAACATATTGGAAGGGTTGGTTAGAATTACGACCAAACGTTTGGACAGATTACTTAGTTGAGTTAAATAAAATTCGAGAAGAATATAAAGATAACCAAAATTACAAAAATGCAATAGATGGAAAAACCAATATTGAATGTTTTAATTTTTGGGTAACAGAGCTTAAAGAAAATAACTATTTACATAATCATACTAGAATGTGGTTTGCTAGTATTTGGATTTTTACATTAGAATTACCCTGGCAATTAGGAGCAGAATTTTTTATGCAACATCTTTACGATGGTGACTCTGCATCTAATACTCTTGGTTGGAGATGGGTAGCTGGAATTCAAACACAAGGAAAACACTATTTAGCGAGCGAGTGGAATATTAAAAAATTCACTAATAATAGATTTAATAGTATTAAATTAAACGAAAACGCTCCTCCAAAAGTTTCTGAAAAAACTTACTCAATAGTTAAACAAGATTTTAGCAATAAAAATATAGATGATGAAAATCTTTTTATTTTTGAAAATAGTTTATCATTTGAAACCACAGATTTTCAAAATCATAAATTTAAAAAAATTTACATAATTTCAAATAAAAATGAAAATAGATCTATCAAACTAAGTGAAAAAGTTATTAAATTTAAAGCTCTTTTAGTAGATGATCAAAAACAAAGATTAGAAAATAATTCTATCACTTGTGAAGTGGTAGACATAAGTGAGATTAAAAATATAAACGAAAAAATTATAGCGTTATATCCAACAGTCGGTGAAAACCTGGATTATTTAAATTTAAATAATTTAAAAATAGATTTTTTATATAGAAAACTCGATCAATATTCATGGCAGTATTGTAATAAAGGTTTTTTTAATTTTAAAAATTATATTCCTAAAATAATTACAACTTTTAATTAAAACCACCTAAACATCCCGATGATTCCCGCTGTAGCATAAAAGAATTGCAAAAATAATATTCCTCTGTGACCACCCCTATAGGCCCAAATTCCAATTAAAATTGCGGAAATAAGTAACAAACAAAAACCAAAAAATTCTATGCCAATATTCATAGCTACAAATAATGAATATAGTATTGCAGTTATAACTCCTGCCCATTCAAAAATTTTATTATTCATACTTTTTATTCATTTTCCAGCTTGAATTTTTTTCTATTATAAATTTTTTTTTTATTTTTTACTATTTTATTTCTGAGCATTGCTGAGCTTAATAATTTAGCCATTGGATTTTTCTTCTTTAATTTTTTTATTTTTTTGCTCATATGAGTTTTTAAAATTAGTATACAAAATTTATCTTGCCAATTTTATGAAAATATCACCCATGCCAGCATCTAAATTTTCTAAAGGTGTATTGTTTCTTAAATTACAATACCTACCAGTAACTTGGTGGCTTTTAACAAAATCTATTTCATCTTTTTCACAACTTTTTCCATTATGCAACAAACCTATAACTATTCGATCATCAAGACTATAAACCTCTGATTTATTAATTTTTTTACCATCACAAAAATAATCTTTATTTACTCTGTTTGGAAAATCCTGTTTATCGCAAGGGTTTTTGATAGTTAAAACATAAAATTCCTTCAAGCCATCTTTAAATTCATATTTCATTTTTTGAGTTTCAGAGTACTTCATAAGATCACATGAACATGGAACACAACATCTATAATAATTTCCACAAATTTTTTTTTTAGTTTTAGTTTCTTCAATAAATAAAAATTCTGAGTCGCTATTTGGATCAATCAAAGATCCAGAAACCGCGCAGTATAATTTATTAAATTCAATAAAATCTTTATAAGTGATTTTTTTATCTATAATATATTTAAAAAACTTTGGTCCTGCCGCATTTCTATTTTTATCAGGGAATATTCTTGACCAATCAGTAATAAGCTCCTTGTGATAGTTTTTTTCTTCAGCGAATGATTTAAGCTGAAATAATATTAAAAATATAATCAAAAAAAGATTTAAAAATTTTTTCATTTTTGTTTTACAGTAATTGTTTGATTTAACTCAGTTACATTGAATAATTTTTTTGTTCCATTGGTCCATTTAATCTCTACTTTAAAATTTTTTTCGTTTTTTCTAATTCCATAATGTGCCACAGGCTCCATTTGGCATAAGTAACCAGATCCTGCATCAATAGTTTTGGAATGCTTTCTTTTATTTGTTATTAATGTTACCGTAGCTCCTCTCGCCGGGGCACCATATTTACTTAATGGTTTAATTCTTAGGTATTTATTTCCTTTGTCAACTTTTGCTTTATAGAAAGTTAATGGTTGTTCTTTACTTTCACCACGAGCAACTAACAATTCTAAAACTCCGTCATTATCAATATCTGCGACAGCTGCCCCAGTTCCATACCCATTAACTTCGAGACCAACTTGAAAATTTATCTGTTCAAATTTTCCATCATCGTTAATACGAAATAATTTATTTGGTTCTGCTATATTGTTCATAAAAACTTCATCAAAACCATCGTTATCAAAATCTGCAGAAATAATTGTTCTAATTCTAGAAGGTTTATCAAAATCTTTATTTCCTATGTCTTTAAATTCGTTTTTTTCCAAAACCCAGGCTCTATGATATCCAAGCCAATTACCACTCAGAATATCTAATCTGCCTCGATAATATATGTCTGATAAAGCTGTACCTCTCCCATTTTGGATTGCATCATCTACTCTATAATCAAATGCTACATCTTTAAAATTTCCATTATTATTTTTATAAAGATAATTTGCTCCCCTCTCATTTGCTGCAAAAATATCTGCTCTATCTGACAAGATATGTCCTGATACCACTGCTCTTCCACCAGTGATATTATCAAGATTTAAACTCTGAGCCTTATCTTTAATCAATTCATCTTCAATCTCATAAAATCTGGTTGGGCCTCCGTAATTTGCTACATAGACTCCATATTCACCATCTCCCTTTCTATCTACACAAACTACAGATCTTCCTGCTGTTAAATTTAGGTTTTCTTTATTTTTTTCTAATTCGAATAAATCAAAATAATTATTATCTTCTATATCTAATAATCTATCTGAATATTTTTTATCCCCACTATATGTATCTGTATTTAGAAAGTAAATTTCTTCAAAGCCATCTTTATCGATATCACACGCAGCAACTCCTATAGTTCTTTTTAAAGTATCTGAAAAAATTTTTTGCTGATTTAGATTCTTTAATTTTCCATCCTGAAAAGATAAAGCTAAGTTAGGATAACCAAATCCTGTTACTAAAAACTCATAATTTCCATCCATATTAAAATCTGTTACTGAGATACCATAGCTGAGCCTTTTTTCATTATTTTCAATAATTTTTGATAGATCCTCAAAAAATTCTGCACGAGTATTATTTGTAAAAATTACAAAAAAAATTAAAATCAAATATCGAGTAAGATTTTTCATTTTTTTGATGAACATTTTTTTGAGCAATATTTAACCTTTTCCCAATTGAGTCTCCATTTCCTTCTCCATTTAAATGGTCTTTGACATATTGGACAAACCTTAATTGGTAAATTTTCTTTTTTCACTAAACTGTGTTTTCTTTAATGAATTTATCTGCAGCCGACAAAATTAATTTTTTTCTATCCATTTTCATTTTATCAAATATTCTTACCATCATTGAAAGTCTTGGATTTTTTAAAAAAAACTTTCTATTACGATCTATAAATCTCCAATAAAGTCCGTCCATCGTGTTACACCATTCTCCTTTTTTAAAATCCATCATTTTCATAAAATAACTTGATCCACAAATGTATGGTTTGGTTGCAAAAATTCCCCCGTCACTAAATAACCCCATACCATAAACATTGGGTACCATTACCCAATCTGAGGAGTCGACAAACATCTCCATGAACCATTTGTAAACAATATTAGGTTTTATTTCACAAAGGTTCATTATGTTTGATAAAATCATTAATCTTTCAATGTGATGAGACCATCCAAAATTTAATGCGTTTTTAATTGCGTAATCTAATGGAGGTAAACCTGTCGTTCCATCATACCATGACTTTTTCATTTTACGATTTTGTTTGAAAAAATTTCCAGTTTCCATTTCATTTGAGTAACTTTGATAAATTCCTCTCATAAATTCTCTCCATCCTATAACCTGACGAACATAACCTTCTAGAGAATTTAATCTAATTTTTTTACTCTTATGAAAATCTAAAACTTTTTTGATAATAAATTCAGGTGTGATTAAACCTAGGTTGATATAAGGACTTAAAGCGCTGTGAAATAAGATATTATCTTTTTGATCCACTGCGTCCTCATAATCACCAAATAAATTAGATTTTTCTTTAATGAAAAAATTCAATAATTTGACTACATCATTATACTCTGTAGCAAACCAAAAATTTTTGGTTGTTCCTGGATGATCTTTAAATAGTTTTTCAATAATAGGTTTTAATTTTTTAGTATGATTTGTTTCATTAATTTTAGGAAACTTTGGAATAGAAATATTTTTTGGTAACTTATTTCTGTTATCTTCATCAAAACTCCATTTGCCTCCAATAGGATTTCCATCAGAACCCATTAATATTCCAGATTTCTTTCTCACTTCCTTATAAAAAGTTGCCATGAAAGGTTTTTTTGATTTAGATAGATATTGTTTAAATTCATCTCTTGAATTCAAAAACATTGGGGTTTGAATAATATTCCATTTGATCTTTTCTTTTTTTACGAATTGATTTATTTTTTTCTCAAAAAATTTATCCTCGACTTCAAAACTTGAAATCTCTTTTATTTTTTTTGAATTAATTATTTTTTTTAATTTTTTTAAATAGTCGTCTTTAAATTCTTTATCCTCAATTTTAGAATATTCTAATTTAAACTTATCTTTTCTGAGGTTTTCCGCATGTGAACGCATCGATGACAAAAAGAGAAGTATCTTATTTTTATGATGTTTTTCATAAGTACATAATTGATAATCCTCTGCCATAAAAATTAGGTGGTCTTTTTTGAAGCAATCCAAGTATTTTGATGGAAATAATTGATTACCCAGTATAAAAAATAACTTCATAATTATATATAACTAATAAAATTTTTTATGTCAGAAAAATATCTTATTCTTGGTGCGACAGGTTCAATCGGATCTAGTTTAGCTGAACAATTAGTAAATTCAGGAAATTCAGTTCATTTAGTTGGCAGAAATGAAAATGAAACAAAAAATATTTCTGAGAAATTAGGTTGTAGTTTTACAATAGCCGATGTTTTGCAGGATGGATTTGTGGAAAAGGTTAAAAATGATATTTCTGATGTAAAAGGAATTGCCTACTGTGTAGGTTCAATTGATTTAAAACCTTTGAGAATGGTCAATGAGCAGGATTTTAATAAGTGTATGAAATTAAATTTATACTCAGCAGTGGATGTTATAAAAGGCTACCAGGATAGTTTAAAAAAAAATAAAGGTTCAGTAGTTTTATTTTCCACAGTTGCAGCTCAAAGAGGTTTTACAAATCACGCTATAATTGCCTCTACTAAGGCTGCTGTAGAAGGTTTAACTGTTTCTTTAGCAGCGGAATTTGCTCCTAATATTAGAGTGAACTGTATTGCACCTAGTTTGACTAACTCGAAAATTGCTGAGCCAATGTTAAAAAATAAAGCATTAGCAGATGGTATAGCTAAAGCTCATCCTTTAAAAAGATTAGGTGAAGGTAAGGACTCTGCCTCTCTTGCAAAATTTCTTATCACTGACGACAGTTCTTGGGTTACAGGTCAAATCATTGCTGTTGATGGTGGTAGATCAAAACTTTCTTAAAGTGAAAAGAACGCTTGTTACAATTTTTTTATTTACACTTTTTATAAATTATTCATTTGCTGATAATTTAAAATTTAAGAAGATTGTGAATTTAAAAGGTCCATGGGGATCTACTTTTATTAATGATACAGAATTATTAATTACCGAAAAAAGTGGAGAAATTAAGTTAATAGATCTAAATACTAAAAAAATTTCTTCATTAAACCACAATCTTAATTATTTAGAGCATGGACAGGGTGGTTTATTAGATATTCTTTATAAAGATGATTTTGTATATATTTCATATACCGAAAATAGAGGAAATTGGAAAACTAGTACCTCAATAGCAAGATCGAAATTTAATGAAAAAGATTTAATCTTTAAAAATATTTTCCAAGCAAATCCACCTATTGACTCTGGATATCATTTTGGATCAAGGTTGGCGATCAAAGATGGTTATCTTTTCGCGTCTGCTGGTGAAAGAGGTCAAGGTATGATTGCACAAGATCCTACAAAGCATCCTGGTAGTATCATAAGAATAAATATTGATGGAAGTATCCCAAAAGATAATCCAAAATTTCAGGGTAAATCAGATTGGTTACCAGAAATTTATCAAATAGGTATTAGAAATCCTCAAGGTCTAACTTTATCACCATTTGATGAAAAAATTTATATGAGTAATCATGGAGCGAGAGGTGGGGATTGGTTCGGTGAAGCAAAAAAAGGTGAAAATTATGGATGGAAAATTTTAGGTTGGGGAGGGACAAACTATTCAGGCATTCCTATCGGTCCAAAATGGAAACCAGGTTTTACAAAAGCGATACAATATTGGGTGCCGTCCATAGCAACAAGTGCAATCACAATTTATAAAGGAAAAGAGTTTAGTGAATGGGATGGACATGCTTTAATTACTTCACTTAAAGACAAATCTTTGAGAAAATTAATATTTGACGACTTATCTAATGTGAAAGAGGAAATCATATTTAAAAATAAAATTGGAAGAATAAGAGATATACAAGTACATCCTGATAACGGAAAAGTTTACTTTTTAGGAGAAGATGCTCTCTGGCTGATGGAGAAAATCTAATTTTTTAGATGTAAGTAACCACTTAATTCGATTAAAAGATTATATCTAAATAAATTTATGAATTGGGTAGTTTTTACAATTTTAGCAGCTTTTTTTCAAAATCTAAGAACTTCATTACAGAAAAAATTAAATAAAGATTTATCATTGGTTGCTTCTGCATACGTAAGATTTGCCTTTGCATTACCATTTGCTTTTGTATTATTTTTTTTTTTTCACGATTTTAATATCATTTCAGATATTCTAGATCAAACTAACTTCATTTTTTTTACTTTTTTAGGATCTATTTTACAAGTTACTTTTACAATAACGTTATTATACCTTTTTAGATTTTCGAATTTTGTTGTCGGTACTTCACTAAGTAAAACGGAAGTTATTCAAATTGCGATTTTTGAATATATCATATTAAAAGATAAACTAAATTTGCTTGGTGTTTTTGGAATAATAATTGCAACACTTGGGGTTATTATTATTTCGATCAAAGATTATAAATTGTTTTTTAAAAATTTTTTTTCAAAGGTAACACTTATTGGATTGGGAGCGGGACTTTTACTGGGTCTCAGTGTTGTCTATTTTAGGGCAGCAGCACTAACACTGGAAAATTTTTCATCAAACTTTGATAAAGCGCTTACTACAGTTTTTTTTGCTTTAATAATTCAAACTATAATCATTAGCGCATATTTGATAATTTTTGAAAAATCGGAATTCAAAAAATTTTTTGATAATAAATTTGAAATATGCTTGACTGGGTTAGCTGGTTTTTTAGCGACACTATCTTGGTTTTTTGCTTTCACTTTAATTCAAGCATCTTTTGTTAGAGCTGTTGGTCAAATTGAAATATTTTTTAGTTACATCTCATCAAAATATCTTTTTAAAGAAAAAATAACTCTTATTGAAATTTTAGGTATTTTGATATTTATAGCTGGTGCAACTTTATTGCTTTTAACAAGATCAATTTAATCTTTAATTATTTAATAATTTATTTTTTGCCTTTTCAAACTCTTCTTGAGTTAATACACCGCTTTCTCTTAATGAGTTCAATTTTTCTAATTCATTACTCAAAGATTTGTCAGTGTTTGATTCCTCATTATTTTCATCTATTTCATTTTCATCTTTATTAGCTTGGTTAGCTTGTTTCGCACTAACACCACTCATGATAGCTCTCGTCCCTAAGTATAAAACAAAGAATAAAATAGGAATTACCAGTCCAAAAAAAATTAATTTTTCCATTACCTATTCATCATCCTCTTCTCTCCAATTTTTTTCATACATTAGCCAAGCTGCATATATAACTGAAAATGTTCCAACAATCATACCATAATCAAAACCTGTTTGTTGATCATATAAGTACCAGCCCAATTGGGTCGCTCCAATGGTAGGAACTGTTAAAATTAAGAATACAATTGCAATTCTATAAGGATATTTAGGTTTCTTCACACCTCAAAATATCAAAAAATTTAATAGGTTGTAACTTTAAAGTTGCGATCTTTTGAAACACTCTACAGTATTTTTTAATAAACAAGCGATTGTCATTGGCCCAACTCCACCTGGAACCGGTGTTAAAGCTTTAGCATTTTTTGAAACTTCATCAAATGCAACATCACCAACAATACCTTTGTCGGTTTTATTAATTCCAACGTCAATTACGATTGTGTCTTTTTTAACCCAATCTCCTTTAACAAGTTCAGGGATACCGACAGCAGCAATAATAATATCTGCTTCTAAACATTCGGCCTTGAGATCTTTTGTTTTTGAGTGGGTAATTGTTACCGTGCAATTTTCTTTTAAAAGAAGTTGTGTCATTGGTTTACCATTTAAATTAGATCTTCCGACTACAACTGCTTTTTTTCCACTTAAGTTTGGCTCAATCTTTTTAATTAATAAATAACAGCCTAGTGGAGTACAGGGGACAGAACTTTCGTAACCTGAAGAAAGATTACCAACATTCATAGGATGAAATCCATCAACGTCTTTAGATGGATGAATAGCCTCAATAATTTTTTGTTTATCGATATGTTTTGGCAAAGGTAACTGAACTAAAATACCTGAAACGCTCTTATCTTTATTTAGATCATTAATCTTGTCCAAAATAACTTTTTCTTCCACAGAGTCTGGGTATTTAATTACGTCAGACTTTAAACCAACCTCTTTTGCTGATTTCTCTTTGTTCCTTACATATATTTGACTAGGGGTAAGATCTCCAATCAAAATCACAGTTAAACCTGGTACTTTATTATACTTATTTTTTAATTCAGCTACTTCTTGTTTAAGTTCTTCTCTTAACTCTGCTGCTGCTTTTTTTCCGTCAATTAGAATCATAAGTTTTAAAAAATTAAAGGTGCGATGTAGAGTTTCATACACATTTCTATAAACCAAATCAATAGAAGTAATATAATGGGTGAAATATCTAAGGATCCTAAATTAGGTAAAAAACGTCTTATTTTATTTAGTATAGGATCTGTTAAACGATATGTTAATTCCAAAATTGAATAAACAAATCTGTTTTGTGTATTTAAAACATTAAAAGCAACCAACCAGCTTATAATTACATTCGCTATTACTACGTAAGAATAAAGCTTTAATATTTGTAAAGCTAAATAAAAAACGGCTATCATTTTTTTTCTATATAAATAGACGAACTTGGGAATGCAAAAGATGCTTTGTTTTTTTCGACAATTTTTTTAATTTCAATTGCTAATTTCTCTTTTACTGATAGCCATTCATTCCAACTGTCTGATTTAGTAAAACAACGAACATACATATCAATTGAACTATCAGAAAATTTGTCAACTCTTACTGCAATTCCAATACTAGTATTAAAGTCCTCACTTTTTTGAATGTGATCTTCAATTTCATTTCTTATTGTTTTTAATTGATCAACCGTTGTGTCATATTGAAGAGTAATAATCCAACTTATTAACCAATTCGAAGTTTCACTTACATTTACAACTGCATTTTCGGCAAATTGAAAGTTGGGAATAATAGCTAGTGATTTATCAAATTTTCTTATTGTTGTTGATCTAAATCCAATTTTTTCAACAATACCCTCTATAATTCCCTCTACTAATATCCAATCACCAATTTTAAATCTTTTTTCAACTAAAACTAAAATACCTGAAATCAAATTTTTAAATAAATCTTGGGCACCTAAAGCTACTGCAACACCAAATAAACCAAGACCAGCAATAATTGGTCCTATCTTTATTCCCCAAAGTTCTAATACAGCAGCTAGACCTAAAATAAAAATAAGTATTTTTAAGGATTTAATGATCCAACCAATTAACTCTCTTGTTAAAAGTTTATCAAGTCCACTTAAAATATAAGACACAGGTTCAATAATTTGATGTATCACCCAAAAGATTAAAATTGTTATTAAAGTTCTATTTATTGTGTCAACAACTTCTCTACCTTCAATTGAAAAAGTCATATAATAACTTGCCATAAAAAAACCCAAGACAATTGGTAAAAATCTTGCTGGTCCAATCAATGCAGACACAAAAGTATCATCTAATTTATTAGTCGTTCTTTTAGAAATTATCTCTAATTTTTTAATAATAAGTTTACTTATTAATCCTCTAAATATTAAAAAAATTAAAAATATTCCAATACCAATTAATATTTGAAAAATATCTACTCCTAGAATCCCTCTGTTCCAGACTGATAAAAAGACTTCAGAAAAATTATTTATTATTTCCATAATTAAATTTTATATAACAAAAATTCCTCTTCTCCAGGATTAAAAAGAAATATCTTTTTCCACTTAATTTCATTTAATTTAGCTGATGTTTTTTCGCCTATACACATCAAATTAGTACTCATCCAAAGACTTTCTAGCTGATTAAATTTTATGAACTTTAAAAGACTTGATGCGCTATTTTGTGAATAAACGTAAACCATATCAGGCATATCAAGTTTTAACTTATTGATAAAATCATTATCAAATTTTTCATTATGTACAGTTTCATAGTTTATCAACCTCTTAACTTCATATCCCTCATTTTGCAGTTGATTATCAAGATCCACCGAGATGTTTTCTCCACTTACATAAATTAATTTACCTTCTGTTTTATCAAAATTCTGCAATATCAATTCTTTCAAATTTAGAACGTTTCCCTCTGCAGCAATTGTATTGGAAAAACCATGGTCTCTTGCTTCTTGTTCGGTTGCATTTCCTACGCAAAAACATTTTATATTTTTATCTAGTCCGTTTAAATTTAAAAATCTTACAGCATTAGAACTTGTAAAAATAATACCTTTAAACTTAGAAAGATCTATTTCTTCATGTAGAATTCTTTTGATTGATAATAAAGGTAAATGTGAGACCTTATGACCAAGAGACTGAAATTTAATGATCATTTCAGAACAATCTTCTAAAGGTCTGGTTAATAGAATATGCATTTTATCTTTTATAAGAATTATTCGATTTTGTTTTTAAAATTTGACCAATCTCATTTCCAAGTTCTCTAAAATTTTCTAATTTATCAGATTTTTTTTCATAAAATCTTTGTGAACCATCTAATGAGAAGAGCTCAGCTTCCACTGTAATTTTGTTTTCATCTATTTTAGAATGAATTCCAACTGCTGTTTCACAATCCCCCTCTAAAATTTTTAGAATATTTCTTTCAGCATGTGCTCTTTTATAGGTCTCTTTATGATTAATCTTTTTTAACATTGAAATCATATCTCCATCATTTTTTCTACACTGTATAGCAATTATCCCTTGCCCTGCACTTGGAATTATTTCATCAATAGAAAAAATTTCTGAAATTTTATCCTCTAATTTAAGGTATTTTATTCCAGCATAAGATAAAATTATCGCATCATACTCACCATCTGCTAATTTTTTTATTCTAGTGTCAACATTCCCTCTTATAAGTTTACAATTAACATCAGGCCTTATCTTTTTAATTTGAAATTGTCTCCTATAAGAAGATGTTCCAATAACAGCATTCTGTTTTAAATCTTTAAATTTTTTATTTCCATTAATTATTGCGATTTCTCTTGCATCAGTTCTTTCGAGAAATGTATCTGTTAAAAGACCATTGGTCTCAATTGCTGGCATGTCTTTTAGTGCATGAACAGCTATATCTATATTATGTTTTTGGAGCTGTTGTTCAATACTACTTGAAAACAAACCTTTGCCACCAATATCGGATAATCTGGTATCTAGTATCTCATCACCTTTGGTAGAAATTTTTTTAATATTTATATCCTGATCAATAAAGTTGGTTACCTCAATAATTTTCTCTTTTACTTTTTGTGCATATAATAATGCTAACTTACTTCCCCGGGACCCAATTGTTATTTTCTTTTTCATAAAAAAATCATTTCTTACTTGTATTGGGATTGTACAATTATTAAAAACTATTTGTATGAATAAAAAACCCTTAATTCTTGGAATAGAAACTAGCTGTGATGAGACTGCAGCATCTTTAATTTCAGAAAATGAGCAAGGAATACCAATAATTCTCTCTAATATTATTTCTAGCCAAACAGAAGTGCATAAAGAATTTGGTGGAGTTGTTCCTGAACTTGCTGCCAGATCCCATTTAGAAAAAATTGATTGGATTGTTCAAAAGGCTTTGGATGAAAGTGGAAAAAAAATAGACGAAATAGATGCAGTTGCTGCAACAGCCGGACCAGGATTGGTTGTTTGCTTATCAGTTGGTTTAAGTTTTGGTAAAACTTTTGCTAATTTGATTAAAAAACCATTTATTGCAGTTAATCATTTAGAAGGCCATGCCTTAAGTCCAAGAATTAACTCAAAAATAGATTACCCATATTTATTTTTATTGATCTCAGGTGGACACTCACAATTTTTAAATGTTAAAGGACTTGGAAATTATAAAAGATTGGGCACTACTATAGATGATGCTTTAGGTGAAGCATTTGATAAAACTGCAAAATTATTAGGAATAGAATTTCCAGGTGGACCCAAAATTGAGGTTTTTGCTGAAAAGGGAAATCCTGAAAGATATAAGTTACCAAAGCCAATTATTAATAGGGGTGGTTGTAACTTATCATTTGCAGGCTTGAAGACAGCAGTTTTAAAAATATCAAAAAAGATAAAAACAGAACAAGATAAATTTGATTTAGCAGCGTCTTTTCAAAAAACAATAATAGAAATCCTGTATAAAAAAACAAAGATTGCTTTTTTAGAGTTCGAGAAACAAAGTAATCTAAATAAAAAAATTTTTGTTATTGCCGGTGGTGTTGCTGCTAACAAAAAAATTAGATCAATGTTAATTAATTTATGTAAAGAAAAGAATTATGAAAGTATATTTCCACCAATAGAACTCTGTGGTGATAATGCTGCAATGATAGGGATGGCAGGCTTAGAAAAATTTAAATTAAATCAATTCAATGATTTGGATTATCCAGCAAAACCCAGATGGCCACTAGATGAAAAAGCTAATTTCTTAAAAGGAGCAGGTGTAAAATTATAATGCAATACTGGTTACTTAAATCAGAGCCTGACGTTTGGTCAATTGATCAACAAAAAAAAGTTGGCGAAAAAGGAGCACCCTGGGACGGTGTAAGAAACTATCAAGCAGCTAAGAATTTAAAAACTATGAAAAAGGGTGATCAATGTTTTTTTTATCACTCAAATATTGGAAAAGAAATTGTTGGAATAGTAGAAGTTGTGAAAGAACATTACATTGATAAAACAGACAAATCAGGAAGATTTGTTGCTGTGACTGTTAAGTTTTTGAAAAGACTTAATAACCCTGTGTCTTTAGAGCAAATTAAAAAAAACAAGGATTTAAGCCATTTATCTTTAATTAAACAAAGTAGATTATCTGTAATGCCTATTGACTCTAAAAGCTGGAAGATTTTAAATAAAATGAGTAAATAATAAAAAAAATGCCAAAAAAAAAGAAATCAAAAAAGAAAAAAACCAAAAAGACAAAGAAAAAAAAATCTTCAAAAAAAAGAAGAAAAATTAAAAGAGTCTCAAAAACTAAAAGATCTGCAGCTAAAAGATTTAAAAAGAAAAATATCGATAAATCATCATCTAACGATCAAGTAATTAAAACTAAACCTGAATGGGTAAAAAGGAGTTTAGCAAATAAAGCTCAATATCAAAAAAAATATTCTGATTCTATTAAAAATAATAATTCATTTTGGAAAAAAGAAGGAAAGAGAATTACTTGGATAAAACCTTACAAAAAAATTAAAGATGTCAAATATAGTAAAGACGAAGTAAGAATTAAATGGTTTGAAGATGGTACTTTAAACGCATCTGCAAATTGTATTGATCGTCATCTAAAAGATAAAAAAGATAAAACTGCAATTATATGGGTAGGGGATGATCCTAAAGATACTCAAAAAATTTCTTATAAGCAATTACATCAAAAAGTTTCAAAAGCTGCTAATGGTCTAAAAAAACTAGGGATACAAAAAGGCGACCGTGTCACTATTTATTTGACGATGATACCTGAATTAGCAATACTGATGTTGGCTTGTGCAAGAATAGGTGCCGTCCACTCAATAATTTTTGGTGGTTTCTCTGCAGAGTCAATTTCAGGAAGAGTGAATGATTGTAAATCAGAATATATAATTACTGCTGATGAGGGAGTAAGAGGAGGCAAAACTATTCCTTTAAAAGCAACGACAGATGAAGCTTTATCAAATTGTCCAGATGTTAAAAAATGTATTGTAGTAAAGAGAACTGGTAATTATGTATATTGGGATCAAGATCGAGATGTCTGGTATCACGACCTAATTAAGGATGTACCAAATCATTGTGAGCCTGAGGAAATGAGTGCAGAAGATCCTTTATTTATTCTCTATACATCAGGATCAACCGGAAAGCCTAAGGGAGTATTACATACCACTGGAGGATATATGGTTTATGCTTCTATGACTCATCAATATATTTTCAATTATAAACCGAATGACATTTATTGGTGTACAGCAGATATTGGATGGGTAACTGGTCATAGCTATATAATTTATGGACCATTAGCTAATGGTGCAACAACCATTATGTTCGAAGGTGTTCCAAATTACCCAGATAGTTCAAGGTGGTGGCAGATAGTAGACAAATATAAAGTCAATACTTTTTATACAGCACCAACAGCTATAAGGGCCTTGATGAGAGAAGGTGATGGCCCAGTTAATAAAACTACTAGAAAATCTCTAAAACTATTAGGAACTGTTGGAGAACCTATAAATCCAGAAGCGTGGATGTGGTATTACAAAACTGTTGGTAATTCAAAATGTCCAATAGTCGATACGTGGTGGCAAACAGAAACGGGAGGAATTCTTATAGCACCACAAACTGGAGCTATTCCACTTAAACCCGGATCAGCAACAAAACCTTTTTACGGAATTAAACCAGTGCTAGTAAATAAAGACGGTAAAGAAATAAAAGGTGAAGGTGAAGGAAGACTTTGTATAGCTCAATCTTGGCCTGGTCAAATGAGAACCGTATATGGTGATCATCAAAGATTTATCGATACATATTTTTCACAGTTTGATGGAAAATATTTCACTGGAGATGGATGTAAAAGAGATAAAGATGGCTACTATTGGATAACTGGCAGAGTAGATGATGTAATTATTGTCTCTGGTCATAACCTTGGTACTGCTGAAATTGAAAGTGCCTTTGTTGCACATCCCAAAGTAGCTGAGGCTGCTGTGGTTGGGTATCCCCATGATATTAAAGGAAATGGTTTATATTGTTATGTCACCCTTAATGCAGGTGAGAGTGAGACAGGAGATTTAGATAGAGAGCTTAAACTTTGGGTGAGAAAACAAATAGGGCCTTTGGCAACACCAGATCTAATTCATTTTACGCCAGGGCTTCCAAAAACAAGATCTGGGAAAATTATGAGAAGAATTTTAAGAAAGATTGCAGCAAATGAGCACGGACAGCTAGGTGATACAACTACTCTTGCTGATCCAGGTGTGGTCGATAGCTTAGTTGAAAATAGAAAAAATATTTAAAACTTTATTCTTTCATTAAATTCTTTTTTTACAACATCCCATTTTAGAATAACTGAATTTAGAACTATTTTGCGATCTAAAGTTTTTAAATCTTCTGCAATTGGTGCCCACTTATACAAAGATAAAGCACTTGGATTAAATGGTAAATCATTGTGATGATCATCCCAGTTAATATTTTGTATTCTTTCATCAAAACTTTTTTTTGCATTTTCTATAATATCAATCGGCATCTTATTTGAAATTTCATCGTCCAAAATTTTTAAAAAAATTTCTTTTGCTTTCTCTATGTCTTGGTAATTAAAATTTGCTTTCAATTTTGAAAATGTAAACAATGTAAGATCTTGAAGAGCAACTGCATAAATATTCCACTTAGCCAAGTTAACTGAGTCCATAAAAGTATCATTCTCAAAATGAAGAACATACCTAGTTCCCATCCTCGTTTTAAGATAGCCGTAAAGAGTGACCTGACTCACCCAGGCAGATTTTGTTTGAATAAACATTTCAAGTTCATCCAAATTGCTAATTTTCCCCTTGGGAATGAAAGCTTTGAACATGGCGAAAAGATAAGTCTTAAAATCATGCCAAGTTAAGTCCCTCCACGTTAATTTGTATTTTCCCATAAAAAGCCCTATTTTTGACACTTATAACTTGAAAAGGCTAGTAAATTTACCAATTTTAACACTTTAAATCTATTTCATAATGGTTATGGTTTTCGCCAGTTATAACTAAAAAGAGAGAGGTATAAATGTCAAAACAAGAACAACACTGGGAAAAATCCAAAGGTTTGCTAATGATGACGTTAGCAATTTGGTTTGTTTTCTCAATTGGCATCTTCCTATTCGGGGCTGAAATGAACGAGGTTACGGGACCATTTGGTTATCCGTTAACTTATTGGTTTACATGTCAAGGTTCTCTTGGAATTTTCGTATTACTGATTTTCTGGTTTGCGAACAGGCAAGAAAAAATTGATGAAGAGTTCGGCTTCAGTGAAAGAGGAGATGACTAATGATTAAAGGTAATTTTATAGACAATTTACCTAAGGTTTATGGAATCTATACAGGTGGTTTTTTAGCTTTCATAATCATTATGTCAATTGCCGAGCAGATGGGTATGACAGCGAAAACAATTGGTATTTGTTTCGTTGCCTTCACGGTAGCCATCTATGCTATAATTGGTTATCTATCACGTACAGCTCAAGCTGATGCGTATTACGTAGCTGGAAGACAAGTACCAACCGTGTTCAACGGAATGGCGACAGCAGCAGACTGGATGTCTGGTGCATCATTCGTTGCAATGGCAGGTGGTATTTACTTTAAGGGTTACGGTTATATGGCATTACTTGTAGGTTGGACTGGTGGATATGTATTAGTTGCATCACTTTTAGCACCTTACCTAAGAAAATTTGGCTGTTACACAGTTCCAGATTTTATTGGTACAAGATACGGTGGTAATTTAAGTAGATTTATGGCGGTAGTAGTATTAACTGTTGCTTCATTTACTTACGTGACTGCACAAATTAACGCCACAGGTACAATTGCATCTGTTGCACTTGATATTCCATTCCAATACGCTGTATACGTTGGACTTATAAGTATCTTACTTTGTTCAATGCTTGGTGGTATGAGAGGGGTAACTTGGACACAGGTAGCTCAATATATCGTACTAATCATAGCTTACTTATTGCCAGTATTCTGGATCAGTAACAAAATGGGTGCGGGTTTCTTCCCTCACTTCATGTTAGCTGATGAAGTTTCTAGAATAGCTGAATTAGAGGCTCAGTTTGGTTTTGTTAAAAACTCTGCTGAAAATCTAAAAGAAGTACCAAAAGGTTTGGCTGGAATAACTAAAGCTCACTCAGCGGTGAACGCAACACCTTGGGCATTTATTTCATTAGCGTTAGCGATGATGATGGGAACAGCTTCATTGCCTCACGTTATGATGAGATATTTTACTACTCCAAGTGTAAAAGCAGCTAGAAAATCAGTAGGTTGGTCATTATTCTTTATCTTCCTACTTTATTCTTCTGCTCCAATGTTAGCGACACTATCTAAGTTGTCATTGATTGATCCGTCACTACCAACAGGTATTATCGGTAAATCAATAGCTGAAGTTCAATCGATAGATTGGTATCAAAACTGGAACCAAGCAAACTTAATGTTTGTAAGCGACTTTAACGGAAATGGAACTCTAGAATTAAATGAGTTTTTCATGGGTGGTAAAGCCGTTGTGTTAGCAACTCCAGAAATAGCTGGATTACCATATGTAATCTCAGGTCTGGTTGCTGCTGGAGGTATGGCTGCTGCCATGTCAACAGCTGATGGTTTGATTTTAGCAATTGCAAACGCAATTTCACACGATGTTTACTATAAGATCATCGATCCAAAAGCTGAGACTGCGAAGAGACTAGTTGTTGCAAGGGTATTACTTGTAGTAATTGGTTTTGCAGGAGCAACAATCGCAGCTCTTGAAATTCAAGGTATCTTAGGTTCAGTAATCTGGGCTTTTGACTTTGCGATGTCAGGACTATTCTTCCCGCTTGTACTTGGTGTATGGTGGAAGAGAGCTAACAAAGAAGGTGCTATAGCTGGTATGTTCTTAGGATTAGTTTCTGGTGCTGCTTACCTAGTTTGGGTAAGAACAGGCGGAAGTGGATTCTTAGGAATTACTCAGTTAACGTTTGGTATCTTTGGTTCAGCTGTCAGCTTAGTAGCTATGGTTGTAGTGAGTTTAATGACTCAAGCACCAAACGCTGCAACGCAGAAAATGGTTGATGAGGTTCGTGTACCATCTGGTAAATCGATCCTTGGCAAACAACACTAAATAATCTTTTAAAGGGGCGATTAATTTCGCCCCTTTTAATTTCGACTTTTTTCCAATATAAATTTCTCAATGTCAGCTAACTTTCATCCTTTAGTATATATAATTGACTATATTCTTGGGGTGATCATGTGGACTTTGATTGGAAGGGTTGCAATGAATATTTTTCAAAGAGAAGATTCTCAATTTTTTTTTATGAGAGTCTTTGTTAAATTTACTAATCCTTTAATCAATTTATTCAAACCTGTAACTCCATCTTTTATAATACAACCAATCGTGCCTCTTTACGTTGCTTGGTTTTTTTTCATGATAAGGTTTTACTTTATGCCTTGGGTTCTAGGATACTCGGTGATGGGTATGTTGTCATTTCCATTAGAAAGTGAGATTTCAAGACAAATTTATCAATTTTTTAATTAAATTAGATTTTAAAATTTGGTACTAGTTAATTTAATAATCTATGAAAAAAATACAAATTTCCCCCTCAATATTATCTGCTGACTTTAGTCAGCTAGGAAATGAGATTAAGAGACTCGAGGATGCGGGTGCAGATATGATACATGTTGATGTAATGGATGGTCATTTCGTTCCTAATTTAACTATTGGACCTCCAGTCATTAAGACACTTAGAAAGCATTCAGAACTAACCTTTGATGTGCATTTGATGATTTCACCTGTCCATAAATATATAAAAGATTTTGCAGATGCAGGAGCTGATATAATTACTATACACCCTGAAGCCACTGATAATTTAGCAGAATCAATTAAACATATTAAAAGTTTTAAGAAAAAAGTTGGTGTTTCTCTAAATCCAAATACAGACATCAACATAATTGAAAATGAATTAAAAAATGTGGATTTGATTTTAGTCATGAGTGTTTATCCGGGTTTTGGAGGGCAGAAATTTATTCCTGACGTTATTAAAAAAATTGAACTTTTAAAAAAACTTAAAGATGATAAAAATTATGAGTACGACATTGAAGTAGATGGCGGAATAAATTTTTCAAACTCAAAGGATGTAATAAATGCTGGCGCAAATATTCTTGTATCAGGAACTACAATATTTAAAGAAAACAACGGAAACATTAAAAAGAATATAGAAACACTTAAAGAAGTGTAGAATGCTGTTAGATGTATTTTTTGAAACTTTAAATGAGTTTGCAGAAATAATAAAAAAAAAATTCAGAAGTATTTATCAAAATTCAAGTTTATACGAAAAAAAAATTTCTAAAACATTTGATAATGAGTTCATATACAAACCAAGTCCTCACTTACTTTCATCGATAATCAAATATCAAAATAAGAAATATAAAATTGAAGATTTTGAACTAGAAACAGTTTGGCATAACCAAATTAAACGTAAAGATTTTGAAAAATTAAATAATTTTTTTTGGTTATTCAGTCTTGACCTTAAATCCTCCAAAAAATCTGTGAAAAAAGTCATAACAAATTGGATAACTAATAACAGTCACTTTAAAAAAGAAAGTTGGGAATTTGATATGACCGCTAAACGTATTATTTCCTGCTTATCAAATCACCCACTTACTTATGACGATAATGATAAAGAATACAGATTAATGTTCGATCACATGATACAAAAGCAAACAAATCATTTATTAAATGAAATAAAAAACTCTAAAGATTTGGAAAACAAAATAATTGGTTGTTCAGCAATAATTTTAGCAGGGCTATGTTACAAAATTGAAAAAAGCTATTTAGATACTGGTTTAAATTTTCTAAAAAAAATTACTAATTCCTCAATAGATAACCAAGGATTTACAAATTCACGGAACATAAAACAGTTAATATTTTTTTTAAAATATTTTATAATTATAAGAGAATGGTTTAAAGAGTCTCAGGCTGAGGTTCCAGATCACATAGAAGAAAACATTTATTATTTTGGAAAAAGTTATGCTTTTATAAGACAAAATATAAACGCAGATCTTTTGTTTAATGGTAATAATAAGTCTAATACACAAGATTTTGATCATTACTTAAGGAGGCTTGGTTATAAATTTAAAAATGAAAGTAAAGATTGTGGTGGATATATAGTTCTAAGGAATAAAAAAATTTGCCTAGCAATGGATACAGGATCTTCACCAAATTCCAAGTATACGCAGGATTATCAGTCAGGCGCTCTTTCATTTGAAATAATTTCTAACGGAAAGAAACTTATAACTAATTGTGGTTACTACAAAAAAAATAATCAAAATCTTAATGAAATATCAAAATCTTCAGCTGCTCACAGCACATTAATAATCGATGACAATTCCTCGTGCAAATTTGTAAAAAGTAGAGATAAGTTAATTTTAAGAACAGGTTTAAAAATTACTCAAAAAAATTCTGTATTTGAGAAAAATTATTGGAAAATTAGTGCTGCTCATGACGGATATTTAAAAAGATTTAAATCAATTCATGAGAGAAATATTGAATTTTTTCCTGAGCAAATGAAATTTGTTGGAAATGATAAGATTATTAGAAAAAAAAATGATTATAATTTCAAGTTTGATATTCGATTTCATTTGGAGCCAAATATTAAATTGATGAAAACTCAAGATAATAAATCCATTTTAATAGAGTTAGAAGATGAGGGTTGGAAATTTACCTGTGATAATTATGAAATTAATATTGATAATGGATTATACTTCGGTAATAAAAATTCATATATTGAGAACCAGAATATTTTCGTATCCGGAATATTGAATAATAATGAAGAGAACGTTAAATGGGAAATAAAACAGTTATAATGAGAAAGATTAGATCAGCTTTAATATCATTATCTGATAAATCTAATCT
Organism: uncultured Pelagibacteraceae bacterium; assembly: GCA_902541825.1. Taxonomy (GTDB): domain Bacteria; phylum Pseudomonadota; class Alphaproteobacteria; order Pelagibacterales; family Pelagibacteraceae; genus Pelagibacter. Next base: position 99,114 of record CACBRY010000001.1, read on the forward strand.
TAAACCCTTATTAAAAGAACTGAGAAGAAACAATATCAAAATAATAAGTTCTGGTGGAACATTTAAAGCAATCAAGAAACTTAAATTTAAATGTTTAGACGTTTCAGATTTTACAGGCTTTAAAGAAATACTTAACGGAAGAGTCAAAACTTTACACCCAAAGATACATGCAGGAATTTTGAACAAAAGAAATAACAAATCTCACTTTAGTGATATTAAAAACAATAATTTTGAAAATATTGATTTAGTAATAGTAAATTTCTATCCATTTGAAAAAACGATTGAACAAACTAAAAACCATTCAAAAATAATAGAAAATATTGATGTTGGTGGACCTACAATGGTTAGAGCTGCTGCAAAAAATTATAATGATGTGACTGTAATTACATCTGTTGATCATTATTCAGGACTTATAAATGAATTAAAGAAAAACAAGGGTAGCACTTCTCTCAAATTTAGAGAAAAAATGTCTAGATTAGCATTTGGTGAGACTGCTTATTACGATGCTGTAATTTCTAACTATTTCAACAAATTTAACAATATCAACTTTCCTAAAAGAAAAATTCTTTATACTAATTTAATAGAAAATCTTAGGTATGGAGAAAACCCTCATCAAATAGGCGCATTCTATTCTCAAAATATGAAAAATAAATTAGAACAATTACATGGGAAAACTTTGAGTTATAATAATTACAGTGATATTTTTGCTGCACTTACTATTTCAAAATCACTACCAAAAAAAACAGGTACAGCTATTGTTAAACATGGAAATCCCTGTGGGGTCTCAGCTTTAAAAAATAATTTTGATAGCTATAAATCAGCATTAGAGTCCGATCCGATAAGCGCATTTGGTGGTATTATTTCGTGTAACTATAAAATTACTCAAAAACTCGCATTAATTTTAAATAAAATTTATCTTGAAGTAATCGTGGCAGATGGTTTTGAAAAAAAAGCTCTTAAAATATTAAAATCTAAAAAGAATTTAAGGCTTATAGATTCATCAAAAATTACTTTCAATGAAATTTGGAAATTTAACTCTGTGGATAATTTTACACTAATACAATCAGAAGATAGAAAAATTTTTTCAAAGAAAGATTTTAGAATTGTTTCGAAAAAAAAACCGAATAAATCTCAACTTGATAATTTAATGTTTGCATTTAATGTTTGTCGTTATGCAAAATCTAATGCTATCGTTCTTGCCAGTAATAAGTCTACCGTTGGTATAGGTTCGGGTCAACCCAGTAGATTAGACAGTTGTGAGATTGCAATAAATAAAATGAACAAGTTTTCAAAAATTAAAAATGAAATTGTAGCTGCATCAGACGCTTTTTTTCCATTTGTTGATGGGGTAGAAAAACTAGTCCAGTCAGGAGTTAGTGCCATTATTCAGCCTGCTGGATCAATAAGAGATAAGGAAATTATAAAATTTGCTAACGAAACAAATACTGTTTTGATTTTTTCAAAAACTCGTCATTTTAGACATTAATAATTTTGTCAATTTTTGCGGCTAATATAAAATCATTTTCAGATAAACCCTCGATAGCATGAGTTGTAATATTAATCTTAGCATATCCCCATCCAAACATAATGTCTGGATGATGTCCCTCATCCTCTGAAACTCTTCCTACCTCATTTACAAATTTTTGACTTTCTATAAAATTTTTAAACTCAAATTTTTTTTCCAAAAGATAAACTTTTTTATCATTTTGAACAATTTCCCAGCCATCTACTTTTTTTTGATATTTATGAATTTCAGAAATATCAAAAGCCTTGACACCACCTTCACAAGGAACACATTTTTTGTCAAATAAATCACTCATAAATAAAAATTATACTTTTTTTAACATCATTATTCCATTCCAAAAACTTGGATGACAATGGTTATTAGCAGTCTTTATTTCTTTTATAATCTTATATCTAGACTTAGTTTTATTTATAAAGTCTAAAGTGCCCTCATACACTTCATCAAAATTTATGTCATCAATTAATATCAAAGATCCAACATTTAAGAAATTGTCGGCTATTTCTAGGTTCTTAAATTGATTATCATAAGAATGCTCTCCATCATAAAAATAAAAATCAAATTTATCTTTGGTGTGGTCTAAAGATTCAAAATATTTTTCATAATCTTGCTCAAAAAAAAAATGATTACTTTTTTTGGAATTTTCAAAATTCTTAATGAAATCATTTTTTGGTCCTGTAAATTGAGAAAAATTATCAACACCAATTACTTTACATTGGGTATTAATCATCCCTGCAACTAAGGAAAAGCCTTTCCAACATCCAATATTTAAGTAAACCTGATTTTTAGATAAATTCTTACATATTCTGTTTATCAAGTATCCAATAGCGTATGTTGACATGCTATCTATCTTAATTAATTCTTTTCTTAAATCTAAATCAATCTTTTCTTTGTTTATAATACAATTATCAAAAACGTAATTTTTTTCTTTTTTAAAAATTTTATAAAAAGATTTTATAAATCTAAATTTATAAGAAGATCTGTAATCATCTTTTGGACTAACTTTGAAACTTATGTCATCAAATATATTTTCAATATTCATTTACAGACAATTTTAATTTTGGAGCGGGCAAAGGGGGTCGAACCCTCGACCTTCTCGTTGGCAACGAGACGCTCTACCACTGAGCTATGCCCGCAATATAATTTAATATAGAGAAAGTAAATTATTATTTCAAGAAATTAAGTTATTTATAATCTAATTCAATTAAATTCTTTTTAAAAATATTATTTAATTTCTTAACAAATTCTTTATCAAAGTTTTTTTGCCAATTATTCTTTGGACCTAAATGGAAAAAAGGTATCTTTTTTTTTTCTTCTCGTGAGATAATGGACTCACTAAACCCGTTTGTTTCTTCTATTTTTTTTAAGTTTTCAAAAGAAGTAGTGTTAACAGCGTTTTTAGCTTTTTCCCTACTAAATCCACTTTTATCATTTGTTAGTTTATTTATGAATTCTATTATCTCTTTAAATACAAAAAAAGTTTCTGACAATAAATCTTCATATTTTAAAAATTTTGTTGGTAATAATTTGTTATTTTTCCAAGATTGATAATTTAATTCCCAAGAACTTATAAATTGATAATCACTATAATCCTTTATCTTCTTAAAATCATAAGTAAAGTTTTTTTTATCTTGCATCACCCCTAAAGCTTTATCGTGATCGATTTGAAAATGTCTGGACATGGAGTCTAAAACATTTCTAGGATCTCTTACTATGTAAATTCCACCAAGTGAATTAGCTCGATTTGTAAAATCATAATTTCCCAATTTCACTAAAGCATTATGTGTCTTGAAAAATTTTATCTTTCGGTCTTCATTAATTTTTTCTTGCGCTAAGACCCATAATCTCGAAGTATCTCCTGGTATTGATAAATCATAATCAAAACTTTCTAAATATTTTTTTACAGGAAACTGTTGAATATTCTTTAAATGATTATCACCAAGAAAAATGCCGTCTTTTGTATAATAATAAGCACTAATCAACGATCTTAACCATGTGTTTCCATTTTTAGGATAAGAAGCGAGCCAAATTATCATATTTTTATCTTTTAATTATTTTTATATTATTAATATATATTTAATAAATTATGAAACTTCCAAAAACTATACCTGTTTTTCCGCTCAGTAATTTTATAATTTTTCCTAAAACTACAGTGCCTTTAAACATTTTTGAACCAAGATATATAGATATGGTCAATGATAGTATGAAAGCAGATAAGTTTATAGGCATGGTTCAACCAAAAATCACAAAGGATTTTAATGATAATAAATTACCTTCACTTCATAAAGTTGGTTGTTTAGGTAAAATTACAAGCTTCAAAGAAGCTGATGATGGAAGATATTTAATTGACCTAAAGGGTGTAATTAGATTTGAAATCAAAAAAGAAATAGATTCAAATAAAAAGTATAGAGAATTTGAGATAAATTTTGAGAATTTTTTAGATGATTTAGAAGAAAAAAAAGAAAACTTAAAATTTTCTGATTTGGAACTTATTTTCAAAGATTTAAAAACTTTATTTGAAAAAAGAGGATTTATCATTAATTGGAAAGCTCTAGAAAAACAAAGTTTAGACGAAACAATAAATGCTCTAGCGATGACATCACCATTTAGTCTGGAGGAAAAACAAGTTTTATTAGAGGCTAAAAATCTGGAAATTAGAAAAACAAAAATTTCTGAAATTTTAAATACTTATACTTACGATCAATTTGATAATACCACTCTTCAATAAATTAATTTTGTAAACCCATATCAGCGATATTTTTAAAATATTTGTTTAATATTTTATTCTGTCCAATTAATCTAGCTGTTGAGTCAATTAAATCTTCTCCGATTTTATTTTCAGAATTAAAATATTCATAGATAAAATTAATTCCTTCCGAAAAAACAAAATTTTTGCTTTTTACATTATTCTGAAATTCAACACATACACTTTGATCTATAGGTAAACCAAGTTTTATTTTGTAATCAATTATTTTTAGAAATTCTTTTATATCTCTAATTGACATGTTGAAACCCTGACCAGCTAAAGGATGAAGTTTATGCAACAAATCACCAAATGCTAAAATATTATCTTTATAATATTCTCTTAAATTTATTGATTTTAAATCAAATTTTGAAATCTTGTAAATTTTCTTTATTTTATATTTAGGGTTGAACTTATTAATAATTTTGTTGATCTCCGATTCAGTTTTATATTTTTTTATTCTTGCAGAATAAACAATTGAAGTTTTTTCGTTTGATATTGGCAAAAATGCTATGGGGCCGTCATTTGTAAAAATTTGTATTGCTTCGTTGTTAGATGATAATTTTATGTGATCTATAATTGTTGTGAATGCAATGCTATTATATTCTTTTTCAAATTTTTTTGAAAAATATCTTTTTGTTATTTCATTTCTTGTATCACAATTAATTATTAGATCATAACTTATATAATCAGATTTTCTGTATTTTACATACTTTTTGAATTTAAAAAATTTACTTTTTTTAAGTTCGATAATTAATTGATTAAATATTTTTTGATTCTGCAAGATTGAAAATAAATTGTCCTTTTGATCTTCAAATTTTAAAATTTCTTTGTCGTTAGAGTTTTCTGTAAAAATTTTTATTTTCTTAATTGGCCACAACATTTTTTTAATATTTGTTATTTCCATATTAAAAAAATCAATATTTGATTTTGAAATTCCGATTGTACGAGTGGTATCTATTATAGTGTTTTTTTTCTCATAAAATAAATCAACAAATATCTCTTTTTTAACTAAGGCTTTTGCTAGAGCTAAGCTTGTAAGATTATCACCCAATATACATACTTTCATAATAAATTTAATTTTAACAAGAAAAATTAGATGATACAAAGTGATAAATTTGATTCACTTAATATGAACATAAAAAAAATTGTTAATATAACTCTTCTTTTTATCGCTAAAAGGTTAACAGAAATATTTGGTTTTCTAATATTATCTGCAGGTATCTTTTTGTTTGTCTCATTAATCTCATACTCTCCAGAGGATCCAAATTTTATATTTCCTGAGAACACAGAAATAAAAAATCTTTTAGGCTTTAGGGGAAGTTATATTTCTGATATTTTTTTTCAATCAATTGGTTTAGTTTCTTATTTAGTCTCTTTAACTTTAATTTTTACTGGTATTAATATTATCGTAAAAAAAGATTTTTTTTTAATAATTGAAAATATTTTTTATACAGTTTTATATTCAATTTTTGGATCACTATTTTTAAATCATTTTTATAATACCACATTTGCCCTTTTTATTAATGGCAATGGAGGTTTTATTGGAGACTATTTAAATGAAAATTTTTTTAAAAATATAATTAGTTTTAACGAAAAAATATCCTATTACTTTTTAATCGTATTAATAACTGCACTTTTTTTGCTTAGTGTAAACTTTAATCTCAAAAAATTTTTTAATTTTCTTAAAAAAATTAATTTTCTCAATCCTAAAAATAATAAAAATTATACGGACAAGAGTGAAGTTATTAACGAATATATTCCACAAGAAGAAATTAAAAATTTAATTCAAGAAGATTTACCTTTCATAAAGGCTGACGAGATAAAAAAAGGTGAAATGCAAAAATTCAAATTACCTAGCCTAGATTTACTTAAAATTCCATCTAAAAAGGAAAGAGAGAATTCTGAAAAAAAACAATCAAGTGATCCTGAATTTTTAGAAAAAATATTATTAGATTTTGGTGTTAATGGAAAAATCAAAAAAATAAGTCATGGACCAGTTGTTACATTGAATGAATTTGAACCCGCTGCTGGTGTAAAGGTTTCGAAGATAATAAATCTTTCTGATGATATTGCTAGAAATACTAGTTCTGAGTCAGCTAGAATTTCCACCATTCCTGGGAGTAACACTGTTGGAATTGAATTACCTAATTCATCAAGAGAAAATGTTTACTTGAGTGAGATTTTAGATAACTCCGACTTCAAGAAAAAAGAAATTAAATTACCAATCGCTTTAGGTAAAAGTATTTCTGGAAATCCAATAGTTGGAGATTTATCCTCGATGCCTCATTTATTAATAGCTGGAACAACTGGATCTGGAAAGTCAGTTTGCATCAACACAATAATATTGTCACTCCTTTACCGTCATACCCCTGAGAGATGTAAATTTATTTTGATTGATCCTAAAATGCTTGAACTATCAACATATGAAGGTGTGCCTCATCTTTTGTGTCCAGTGATAACTGAAGCTAAAAAAGCAGCCTCAGTTTTAGGCTGGGTGGTAAAAGAGATGGAAAGTAGATACAGACTTATGACTAAAGAGGGAGTTAGAAATATAGATGGTTATAACTCAAAACATAAACTTCCAATGCCTTATATAGTCGTAGTGGTCGATGAAATGTCAGATTTAATGTTGGTTGCAGGAAAAGAAATTGAAAACTATATTCAAAAATTATCTCAAATGGCAAGAGCAGCTGGAATACACATTATAATGGCTACTCAAAGACCAAGTGTTGACGTAATTACAGGGACGATTAAGGCAAACTTTCCTACACGAATATCTTTTCAAGTTACATCTAAAATAGACAGTAGAACCATATTAGGAGAACAAGGTGCTGAACAATTATTAGGTAAGGGTGATATGTTGTATATGTCATCTGCTAACAGGGTTATAAGAATACATGCACCATTTGTATCTGACAATGAAATTGAAAATATTAACAATTCTTTGAGATCCCAAGCAGAGCCAGATTATGTGGACGAAATTTTAAATTTTGCAGATGAAAAAGAAATGGGTGACGGATCTAAAAATATGGCTGATAAAGATGAACTTTATCAAACGGCTGTAGAAATAATAAAATCTGAAGGGAAAGCATCAACATCTTTTTTACAAAGAAAACTTCAAATTGGATATAATCGAGCAGCAAGAATAGTTGATATGATGGAAGAAGAGGGAATTGTGAGTAAAGCCAATCATGTAGGAAAACGTGATGTTCTTTGATGATTTATAGATTAATTTTTTTATTTCTTTTATTTTCAATTGTTGAGGCTTCAGCAAACATTAAAGAAAAGATTATTCAAAATTTAGAAACCACTAATAACTTAACATTTAACTTTGAGCAAAACGTTAATGGTAAAACAGAAAATGGTCATTGTGCTCTTTCATACCCACAAAAAATATTTTGCAAATATAATTTAAAAAATAACAAAATATTAGTTTCTAATGGAAAATCCATAGTTATCAAAACCAACAGTAGCTATTACCTATATCCCCTAGAACGAACACCATTAAATCTAATATTAGATAAAAAATTTTTAATTAATAAAATCAAAAATTTAGATGAGAGAGTATTGGATAATAAATTTATAAATTTTAAGTTTTTTGAAGAAGATTTTGAAGTTAATATTTTCTTTGATTATAAAACTCTTGATTTAATCGGTTGGCAAACTACTGATATTTATCAAAATCTTAGTATCACTTTTTTAGACTCAGTTAAAAAAAATCAAAAATTAAATAGTAATTTATTTGATTTACCTCAACAAAATTAAATTGAAATAGACTCCGTTTTATAAATTCTCATACCCCTTGAAATATAATTATTTAACGCATTTTTATGGTCTAAAGAGCAAGTATGTACCCAAACTCTATTAGTATTTTCAGAAAAAGAATTTTTTATAGCTGATGTCAAAAGGAAAGAACCTAATTTTTTATTTTGATATTCTTTGAGTAAACCAAGATAAGCAATTTCTGTCTCCTTTTTTTCCTCATGGAAAATAAGTTCAAAATATCCAGCCATATCGTTAGCTTTTTTAAGAATATAAGTTTTTACCTTTTGATCAGAAATATATTCTATCCATTGTTTATCTGTCCAAACTAATCGATCCGTCCATCGATGTTCTTTACCGATACTTTTATAAAAAAACTTATTTATTTGAAAATCTGCTGGATCACTAAGATCAATTAAGCAGTCATCTGGAGAAAATTTAGTTTTTTTTAAGTCTTTAATTGAATTGATTTCTAAATAATTTCTTTCAACTTTAGTACTCATTCCACCATCTTTCCAACTTTTTCTCCTCCAAATAGATGAAAATGTAAATGAGGTACCTCTTGACCGCCGTGTTCAGAAATATTAGCTAAAGCACGATAACCTTTACCACCGTCTACCGACATACCAAGTTTTTTTGCAACTAAATTTATACCCTTTAATAAACCTACCATTTCCTCTGGAGAGGCTTTTTGACTAAAATCATCAAGGTCAATATATTTTCCTTTAGGTATTACCAGTGCATGAATTTTTTTTTGTGGGTTTATATCATGAAATGACAAGACGTGATCATCTTCGTAAATCTTCTTACAAGGAATTTCTCCCCTTAAGATTTTAGCAAAAATATTATTATCATCGTAGTTCATTTTTTTCTTTTGTTTAGCTCTTCCATTACATCCTCAATTTTCACATCATTTGCTTCTAGATACATTATCAAATGATAGAAAACATCAGCTGCCTCATGAATTTTATTTGAATTTTTTTCTACTGCCTCAATAAGTTCGTTAATTTCCTCTAGGATCTTTTCTTTGCTCAAAGATTTATCACTAAGTAGTTTATTAGTATAAGAACCATCTACTGGAGTTTTTTTCCTCTCTCTTGCAAGATAAAATAAGCTTTCTAAAGTATTAAGCATGTTAAATTCTAACAGGTATTCCTTTTGAGTCCAAATAATCCTTGGCTTCTTTTACCGAGTGTTTTCCATAATGAAATATAGAAGCTGCCAAAACTGCACTAGCTTTTCCTAGTTTAATTCCATCCACTAAATGATCTAAATTACCTACGCCGCCAGATGCAATAACTGGAATATTTACTTTAGATGAAATTTTTGACATGAGATCAATATCATAACCTACTTGTGTTCCGTCTCTATCCATAGATGTTACTAATAACTCCCCAGCACCGTTTTTTTCCATTTGTTCAGCATACTCTAAAGCGTCAATACCACTATTATTTCTTCCTCCGTGAGTAAACACTTCCCACTTATCTCCATTTTTTTTAGCATCAATTGCAACTACAATACATTGAGATCCAAATTTTTTCGAACTTTCTGCAACTACTTTTGGATTTTCAACTGCTGCAGTGTTAATGGAAACTTTATCTGCCCCACAATTAAGTAATTTGTTAATATCTTCAACACTTCTGACGCCACCTCCTACAGTTAATGGCACAAAACATTTTTTCGAAGTTTTCTCCACAACATCATAAATAGTATCTCTATTTTCATTTGAAGCAGTAATATCTAGAAAACAAATTTCATCTGCTCCACCATCACTATAAATTTTTGCTTGTTCCACAGGATCTCCTGCATCTTTAAGATCAACAAAGTTAATTCCCTTAACAACCCGGCCATTTTTGACGTCTAAACAAGGTATTATTCTATTTTTAAGCATCTTCTTTAACTAGTTCCTCTAATTTTATATCACCATCATAAATAGCTTTACCAACTATTATACCTTCAACATTTTTTAAATTCTTTGCCTTTTTAATATCATCTATTGATGAAACACCACCCGATATAATAACAGGGCACTTTGAAATTTCAGCAACTTTCATTGTTTCATTAAAATTTGGACTTTGTTTCATACCGTCTCTATTAATATCAGTATAAATTAATCTACTAACACCATAGTCGTTAATTTCTTTTAAATAATCTAAAGTTAATTGATTAGAGCTTTCTTTCCATCCAGATACTGACAAATACTCATCTTTAGCATCTAAACCTAGAGCAATATGTTTTTGAAATTTTTCACATGATTCTTTTAAGAAATTTTTATCTTTAATAGCAGCACTTCCCAGAATTACTTTCTCTACACCAGCATCAATGTATTTTTGAATATTATCAGAATTTCTAATACCGCCACCCACTTCAACTTTTAAATTAAATTTACCAACTATATCCTGAATAATATCTAAATTTACTGTTTCACCAGTTAAAGCACCATCTAAATCAACTATGTGTAAATTTTTAAATCCATGATCCTTAAATTTTCCTGCTTGCTCAATTGGAGACAATTCATACTCAGTCTTTTTATCAAAATCTCCTTTAACTAATCTTACACACTTTTTATCTTTAATATCTATTGCAGGAAATATTTTCATTTTACAAATTTATAAAATTATCAATTATTTTAAGCCCAATCCTATCACTCTTCTCTGGGTGAAATTGAGTTCCAAAAATATTTTCTTTTTCTACAGAGCAAACAATATTTGACGAATAATCTGTTGTTGCTGAAATCACTTTTTTATCATTAGGAACAAATTCATAACTATGAACAAAATACATGTGTGAATTATTTTCTATATCTTTAAAAATTTTACTACCTTTGACAATATTAATTTGGTTCCAACCGATATGAGGAAGTTTAAATTTTCCATTTTGATTATCTATTTTTGAAACTTTACCTGAAATCCATCCTAAGCCTTTAGTTTCAGTTTCCTCATAGCCAATATCAGCAAACATCTGCAAACCAACACAAATTCCAAGTAGAGGTTTTTTATTAGTTATTGCAAATTCATTTAAAGTATCAGTGAGACCTTTAATTTTATTCAAGGCATCTACACAACTTTTAAATGAGCCCTGCCCTGGTAAAACTACTTTGTCACTTGATTTTATCTTATTCAAATCTGAGGTAACCTTGATATTTACTTTGTCTTTTGCAACTTCTTTAAAAGAGTTTATTACCGAGCTTATATTGCCCGATTTATAATCAACAATTGTGACATTCATTAAACTTATAAAGAACCTTTTGTAGAAGGAATAGTTTTTTTATTCCTCGGATCTATTTCCAATGCAGTTCTTAAAGATCTTGCTAATCCTTTATAGCAAGACTCGATAATGTGGTGACTATTGTCCCCGTAAATATTTTCAACGTGTAGAGTAATTCCAGCAGCTTGAGAAAATGCTTGAAACCATTCTTTAAACAGTTCTGTATCCATTTCACCAAGTTTTTCGACCTTTAGATTAACTTTCCAAATTAAATAAGGTCTATTTGAAATATCAATTGCAACACGTGATAAAGTTTCATCCATTGGGATCATCGCGTGAGCATACCTTTTGATACCAACAGATTTATTTAAAGCTTTTTTTAAAGCTTCACCAATAGCAATTCCTGTATCTTCAGTTGTGTGGTGTAGATCAATATGAGTATCTCCTTTAGCTTTTATACTCATGTCTATTGAAGAATGCTTGGATAGTTGTTCAAGCATGTGGTTTAAAAAACCTATTCCTGTGTCAATTTTGTATTTACCTTTACCGTCAATATTTAAATCAACACTAATGCTTGTTTCTTTTGTTTTCCTGCTTATTTTGCCTTTACGCTTCATAATTAAAAACAGGTATACATATATTATTCAATTATGGCAATAATACTAAACCTGGGCTTGAAGTATCAAATTTAGTATCCATTTATAAGCTATGACAACGATTGTGTTAGTTAGAAAAAACAACGAAGTGGTAGTAGCTGGTGATGGCCAAGTAAGTATGGGCAATACTGTCGTAAAAAGCACTGCCTCAAAAGTCAGAAAAATTGAAAAGAGAGATGTGGTAGCTGGTTTTGCTGGATCAACAGCTGATGCATTAACTTTATTTGAAAGATTAGAAGGAAAATTAGAAAAACATGCTGGTAACTTATCTAGAGCTGCTGTGGAGTTAGCTAAAGATTGGAGAACAGATAAATATCTAAGAAGATTAGAAGCGCTAATGGCAGTCGGTGACAAGAACAATAGTTATATAATTTCAGGCACTGGTGACGTTCTAGAACCTGAGGGAGATGTTATTGGTATTGGCTCTGGTGGTAATTATGCTTTAGCTGCAGGAAAAGTCTTAATGGAAAGTAATATTTCAGCAGAAGAAGTTGCAAAAAAAGCTATAAAAGTTGCAGCTGATATCTGCGTATTCACAAATGAAAATGTCAAAGTTGAAAAAATATAATGGATAAATCAAACGTAACTCAATTACATCCTAAAGGTGATCAGCAAAAAGAGGAAGCTTCATTAGTAAGCTCTTTGTCACCAAGAGAAATTGTTTCTGAATTAGACAGATTTGTTGTCGGTCAAAATAAAGCTAAAAGAGCAGTTGCTGTTGCCTTACGAAACAGATGGAGAAGACAAGCTTTAAAAGGCGAAATGAGAAATGAAGTTTTGCCAAAAAATATTTTAATGATTGGACCAACTGGTGTTGGAAAAACAGAAATTTCAAGAAGACTATCTAAATTAGCAGAGGCTCCTTTTGTAAAAGTTGAGGCAACTAGATTTACTGAGGTGGGATATGTTGGAAGAGATGTAGAACAAATTGTCAGAGATTTAATTGAAATAGCAATTTCAATGGAAAAAGTTAAAAAAAGAAAAGAAGTCTTCGCAAAAGCTCAAAAATTAGCTGAAGAAAAAGTATTAGATGCCTTAGTTGGTAAAAAAGCAAGTGCGGCTACAAGAGAAAGCTTTAGAAAAAGACTTAGAGATGGTGATCTAGATAATAACGAGATAGAAATAGCTGTCAGCGAAAGTGGTGGTAATAGTACATCATTTGAAATTCCTGGAATGCCTGGTGCTAATGTAGGAATGATTAATATTGGCGAGATGCTTGGAAAATCTATGGGTAAGCAGGAAAAGAAGAAAAAAATGACTGTTAAAGAATCTCATGAAATTTTAATTAATGATGAGTCTGATAAATTAATCGAACAAGATAAAATAATTAAAGCTGCAAAGATCTCAACAGAAAATAATGGAATAGTTTTCTTAGATGAAATAGACAAAATTTCTGGAAGAACAGACAGGGTTGGCGGAGATGTATCTAGAGAAGGTGTGCAGAGAGATTTATTACCTTTAATTGAAGGAACAACAGTTAATACAAAATATGGACCTATAAAAACTGACCATATATTATTTATTGCATCTGGTGCTTTTCAATTAGCCAAGCCTTCTGATTTACTCCCCGAGTTACAAGGAAGACTGCCAATCAGAGTTGAGCTAGAGGCTTTATCAAGTGAGGATTTCAAAAGAATTCTTAAAGAACCTGATTTTAGTTTAATTAAACAGTATGTGGCTTTATTGAAGACTGAGAATGTTGAGCTTGAGTTTACCGAAGATGGAATTGATGCAATCGCAAATATTGCATCAGAAGTAAATGCAACTGTTGAAAATATTGGTGCTAGAAGATTACACACAATAATTGAGAAAATCCTTGATGAAATTAGTTTCACTGCAACTGATAGATCTGGTGAAAAAATCTCAATAAATAAAGAATATATAAACAAAAATCTTGATAATCTTGTCAAAGATACAGATCTATCAAAATTTATTTTATAATTTTTTTTTTAAAAAAATATAAAAAGCCCCACTGCCACCATCTTCAATTTCGGCATCAGTTATAGTTTTTATTTTTTTCATTAAGCTAGAATTATTTTTAATAAAATCAGGAACAGAATTTTTTAAAATACCAAATTTCTTTGAAATATATGGGTCTTTGTCGTTTTGAGAATGCAGTCCTTTACCGGTAACTATGGTAATTTTAGAGACTTTTTGATCAAAACACTCAGTTATAAAACTTTCAACTTTTTTGTTTGCTTCATCAAGTGTGTAACCATGAAGATCTAATGATTTAGTAATATGAAATTTATTCTCTTTTTTTTCTAAATCTTTATTTGGTAACTTTTCATTTTTTTCTAAAAAGTCTTCCCAATCCTTTTTGTCTTTATCTGAAATATTACTGTTCAATTAAGAAAGGGTATCAACTAACTGCCAATTTGGATTATTAGTACTTGTATCTCTTGAAAATACCCAGGTATCATAAATCTTCTTAATCTTTTCGGGGTCTCCAGAAACTATCTTTTTATCTTTATCCCTAATACAAGTGATTACTTCACCTACAAATTCTACAGTTACCTGTAAAATTTTTCCTAAATACTTGTGCTCTTTTATATTAGCTGAATTTACTCCAATAAAAGTAATTTCAGCAAGATGACCTCTTTTACCTCTTTCTTTTAGTGCAGTGTTAAACTGATCGTAAATTTTATTGCTTAATAAAGGCTTGCTTGTAGTTAATTTATTATCACTATCACCAAAGTCTGTAATAATAGTTTCGTATGCTATTTTAGCACCTTTTAAAAAGTCTTTTTTTGCATTTTCATCAAAATCAGTTTTTTTATTTATTTTTGTTTCAGGATTAATATTTTTCAACATTTCCTCAAACTGTGGTGAGGCTTTTCCCTCAAAACCTGTTCTTTTACCTAAAATTCCTCTAAGTCTTAAAAAAATGAAACCAGCAATCATTGCTAATAAAATAATATCGATGTACTCAAAACTATAATTCATAGCCTAAACTTAATTACTATGTTGATTAATTTCAACTAACAATTACATTAAAGACAAATGAACACAGTACTTTTAGCTGTTATTTTAATCCCAATTGTAGAGATTTACCTCTTTATAAAGATCGGGTCTCAAATAGGAGCCTTCAGCACCATATTCTTGGTATTTTTTACTGCGGTTTTAGGAGTGTACTATGCCAGATACGAAGGGTTTAACACTCTGAGATCTGGAATGACGCAAATAATTAAAAATCAAATTCCAACCCTCGAATTAATTTCTGGTGCCGCAATAGCATTTGCAGCTATTCTCTTAATAATACCAGGATTTGCAACTGACTTGATTGGTTTCCTCTTAATCATCCCAATAACACGAAAGTTAATATTAGGAAGATTTAATAAAAAATTTGAAAATAAAGAGACGAAAAAGGATGATTTTATTGAGGGGGAATTTGAAGATATAGAAGATGACAATGACAGAAAAATTTAAAATTTTAGCAAAATATATAAAAGATATGTCTAGTGAAACACCAGATGTTGAAACTTACATATCTGCAGGAAATAACATGGGTAAATATCAATTAGATATTGATATCAAATCAATAGCCCTTAAAAATAAAACGATTGAGGTGAATATAACATTAAAATTTCAACACAAAGACACTCAAGTCAAAAAATCTCATTTTGAAATTGTTTACGCTGTAGCAGTAAAAATTGATGAAACCATTAAAGAAAAAAAAGATCTAGAAAAAATTGTTCTATGTGATGTACCTAATTCAGTTTATCCAGACTTAGAAAAATCATTTTTAGATATGATGCATAATTCTGGATACCCTAATCTCAAATTAGAAAAAAAAATTGATTTTACAAAACTTTATTTAGAAAGATTTAATTAATAGAAGTTTTTTTTAAGAAAAGTTTTTAAATAAATTTGGTGATTTTTTAGTTCTTCAGGAGACGGTTTGATGACCTTGGTAGAATAGATAACTTTTCCAGTATTTAATTTTGAAACTTCTTCCTCTTTATTTTTAAAATCTAATGTTGGTTCTTTTTGATCTATTAAATTTATATAGACCTTAGATAGCAAATCACAATCAATAAGCGCAGTATGTTGTATTCTTTTGGAGTTGTCTATCCTATATCTCTTACATAAAGCATCCAAACTTATTTGGGATCCAGGAAATTTATTTTTGGCTAATGATACCGTGTCTATTATTTCATTATCAATTTTGTTTTTTCCGATAATCTGTAGTTCATTATTTAAATGAGATAAATCAAATTCTGCGTTATGAATTATTAATCTTTTATCTTTAATAAATCTTAGAAAATCATCAGCTATATCTCTAAATTTCATTTTGTCTGATAAAAAACTATCTGAATATCCATGCACTTCGAAAGCTTTCTCAGATACTTTTCTTTCAGGATTTAAATAACAATGAAATTGTTTTTTTGTCGGTATTAAATTATCTAACTCAATACACCCTATTTCTACAATTCTATGCCCTTCTTTAACTGAAAGACCAGTTGTTTCTGTGTCTAAGACAATTTCTTTCATACTAAATTTTTTATAATTTCCTTTACTCTAACTTTAACAGAATTTTTTTTAAAATTGTTCTTAATTATAAATTGAGACTTTTTCTTTTTTAAGACAAGCGACAGTTGCATCTTTTTAAAATTATTTAGTATTTCCATATTAAAATTTTTTCGTTTTTTTAATCTTTTTAAAATTTCTGATTTCTTAGACTCAACAAAAATTAATATATCTTTTTTTTTATTAATCTTATTCTCCAATAGAAGAGGAATATCTAATACAACAAATTTTTTATTTTTGTTCTTTCTTAAAAAATCATTCATTTTTTTTCTAACTTCACGATGAACAATCATAATAATTCTTTTTAAATTTTTCCTATTAGATAAAATTGCATTAATAATTTCTTTTTTTTTTACGGGAAAAGAATCAAAATAATTTGGAAGTTCTTTTTTTAATTTTTGAAAAACTTTTCTGTTATATTTATAAATTTTAGCAACTTCTAAATCAGCGTTAAATACAGGAAAACCAAAACATTTAGCTATGTAAGTTTTGCCAGAACCTATATCTCCTAAAATACCTATTCTTTTCATAAATCTAATAATTTCTTTAATTCTTCGTTAATTTCTGGTTCAACCCCGTGCCATAATTTAAACGCCTCTAAAGCCTGATAAATAAACATCATTTTACCATTAGAAATCTGACAGCCTAAATTTTTTCCAGTTCTTAAAAAATTGGTCTCTTTTGGATTGTAGATAACATCATAGAATAGTTTTGTTTTATTCATGTTTTTGAAGTTCAAACCAATGTTATCTTCTTTATTTAAGCCTAGACTGGTGGCATTAATAATCATATCAAATTCAGGTTGATCTCCCCAGTCAACCACGCTGATATTTGAAAAATATTTTTTTAAGTTTTCAGTTTTTTGCTTAGTTCTATTACTTACTATAATTTTAGAAGTACCTAGTTTTTCTAAAACATAAATTATAGAAGGTACAACGCCTCCGGCTCCCAATATAAATATTGTTTTATTTTCTAAATTAAATTGGGTTTCCTTTAAACTCAATTCAAAACCTTTTATGTCAGTGTTATGACCGATTAGTTTTTTATCTTGTTTGTATATAGTATTAACAGATTGCGTAATTTGAGACTCTTTACTTAGCGTATCCAAAAAAGGAATGACATCACTTTTATAAGGGACAGTAACATTTATTCCATCTAATTTATCCTCCCTAATTTCAGAAATAATTTTTTGGATTTCGCTTTTATCTATTTTTTTTCTATCATAATTTGCATCAATATTATTTTTTTCAAACCAATAATTATGTAATTTAGGTGATAGTGAATGCTCAATAGGATTTCCAATTACAAGATATTTTTTCATTTATAGTTATCTAAATATTTTTTAATTTTTTCAATTGGAAGTCCCATTATTGTATTTTCGTTTCCATCAATACTTGAGAATAAATCTCTTCCCTCACCCTCTATCTGATAAACATTATAAGCATATAACGCCTCATCCGAAATTTTTGATAAATATTCTTTTAGTTCTTTCTCTGTCATTTTTTTCATTGTCAGTAATGCTTTATCAGTATGATTCCATACCATAGATCCGTTTTTGGAGATACAAACTGAGCTTATTAAATAATGTTTTTTACCATTGAGTTTTTTTAAAATTCCTAAAGCTTCATTTCTATCGTTAGGTTTTGATATCAGTTCTCCCTCTAAGTCAATTACACTGTCAGCACCCAAAACTAAATCATCAACATATTTATTGCTTACTTTGTTAGCTTTTAATTCAGCTAAATTTTTTGATATGATTTCAGGTGTAGCTTTTTCTTTTAATAAACTTAGTTTCACAATATCTTCATCTACATTTGATGGTTTTACCTCATTTAAAATATCATTTTCGTCCAATATTTTTTTTCTAACCTTGCTTTTAGAAGCTAGAATAATTTTAGGCATTTTCTTTGTATATTTCGTATATTTTGATTACAGAGGCTGCGGTTTCCTCTACAGATTTTCGTGTTACATCAATGAGTGGCCATTTATATTTTTTGAAAGTATTTTTTGCCATATCTACTTCTTTTTTAATTTGTTCCAAATCTGTATATAATTTATTTTTATTTTCTTTAAGAGAATTCATCCTGTTTTTTCTAATTTCTACAAGTCTTTCTGGCTCGGTATTTAATCCAATAATGCATGAGATTTTAGGGTTCTCTCTTAAAACTTCTGGTAAAGAGTTTTCATTTATCAAAGGTATGTTGGATGTTTTAAAACCTTTGTTAGCTAAAAAGATTGCGGTTGGGGTTTTGCTTGTTCTGCTTACTCCTAACAAAATTATATCAGACTCTTTTATTTCTTTTACAAGATTGCCATCATCATGGTTCATTGTAAATTGAATTGCTTCGATTCTTTTATAATATTCTTCATCAAGAGCATATTGTCCACTTGGTTGGTGTGAGGCTTTTTGATTTAAAAGTTTTGAAAAACTTAATATTAGATCACCTAACACCCCAAAGCATGGAATTTTTTTCGTGTCACTATTTTTTGCAAGATACTTTGCCAAATTACTATCAACAATGGAGTATAAGATTATTGAGTTTTTTTCTTTTTCTGCACTTTCTAAAATTTTTATAATTTGATTTTCTGTTCTGGTAAAAGAATAAGTATGTATTTTATAATTTATATTTTTAAATTGGGCTTTGATGGCTATAAAAATTCGATCAAGAGTTTCACCAGTTGCATCTGATATAAGATAAATTTGATATAAATTACTCATGTATAATGTGTGTATAAATTTGTAATATTTTTATCATCATTGAAAATTTTCCATATTTTTAAATTTATGCTGTAAAACAATGCTTTTATTAACAAAATTAAACATGTTAAAATCTCCAGTAATCATTCGGTGTATTTAGTTAATAAGCTTCAATTTTGCGTATATATTTATTAAAATTTAAACTCTAAATGTTAACAAACTGTTTATAAAATGTTCAATAAATTTAATCACCATTATTCACAGAATATACTAACATTACAATTAATTATATTTAATTATTAATATGTCTCCAATCGAAGAAGTAATAATAAACAAGAAAAGTGATATTAATCCTATTTGGATAATGAGACAGGCTGGTAGATATTTACCTGAATTTAGAGAAATAAGAAAACAAAATCCTGATTTTATCAAATTATGTCTTAACGAAAAATTATCAAGTGAGATCACCTTACAACCTTTGAAAAGATTCGATTTGGATGCAGCAATAATTTTTTCTGATATCTTAATGTTACCATATGGCTTAAATCAAACTGTTGAATTTAAAAAAAATGTAGGCCCATTACTTGGTAACTTTGACTTAAAAGAAATTTCAAATATTGAAGAAGTTGAATTTGTAGAAAAACTATCTTCCGTCTATGAATTAATTAAATTAGTAAGTAATTCTCAATTTACTAAAAATAAAACTACCATAGGATTTGTTGGAGCACCGTGGACTTTATTGGTTTATATGATAAATAAAAAATCACCAAAATTAAGCTTGAATGAAAATTTTTTTGAAGACAAATATTTAATTGATAAAATTCTTAAAATTTTAGATAAATTTTTAAAAATACATATCAAAAATCAAATTGATAGTGGTGCTCAGATAATTCAAATCTTTGATAGTTGGGCTGGTCTGCTAAAAGAAAAAGATTTACCTCATTACATTTATGACCCCACTTTAAGCTTGGTTAATTATACTAAATCCTTAAATGCGCCCGTTATCTGCTTTCCAAGAGGTATTAAAAATTACAAAAATTATTGTGAAATTATTAAACCAGACGCAATTTGCATTGATTATGAGGTTGATCCAGCCAAAATTAATAAAGAAATAAACATTCCTGTTCAAGGTGGAATGGACCCAAAGCTTTTGCTTTCTGATAAAGAAAACTTAAAAAAAGAAACAACGAAATATTTAGATATATTTAAAGATCATCCATATATATTTAATTTAGGGCATGGCGTTCTTCCAGAAACGGACCCTAATATGATGGACTATTTAGTAAAAACTGTGAAAGATTATTAATGAAAAAAAAAATAGAACACCCGCCAGTTAATTTCGGAAAAACAGGAGTTTTAATTGTCAATCTTGGAACTCCTGACTCAACAAGTTGGTTTGATATAAGAAAATACTTAAAAGAATTTTTATCAGATAGGAGAGTAATCGAAGTTAACCCGATAATTTGGCAAATCATATTAAATGTTATTATATTAACTTTTCGGCCATCCAAAACAGCCAAGGCTTATAAAGAAATTTGGATGAAAGACAAAAACATTTCTCCTCTTTTGCATTATACGCAAAGGCAAGCAGAAAAGCTTTCAAACCTAATATCTGAAAAAAACTTAATAATAGATTATGCTATGAGATATGGAAATCCTAGCATAAGAAGTAAAATTGCAACCCTTCATGAAACGGGTTGTGAAAATTTAATAATTCTTCCTCTTTATCCCCAATATGCTGCGGCAACCACTGCAACTGTCTGTGATGAAGTATATAGAACTCTTATGAAAATGAGATGGCAACCATCACTAAAAATAGTGCCACATTATGAGTCGGATCCATTATATATAGAAGCGCTCGTAAATTCTTTGAATAAAAAAATTAAAGAAATAAATTGGAAGCCAGATTTGATATTAGCTTCTTATCATGGAATACCTCAAAAATATTTTGATAAGGGCGATCCTTATCATTGCTATTGTCACAAGACCACGAGACTAATATCAGAAAAGTTTACTTCAATTGAAATTAAGACAACATTCCAATCTAGATTTGGTCCTGAAAAATGGCTTCAACCTTACACAGATAAAACTTTAGAAAATTTACCCAAAGAAGGTAAAAAAAATGTTTTGGCCATATGTCCAGGATTTTCCTCAGACTGCGTCGAAACTTTAGAGGAAATCCAAATTCAAGGAAAAGAGAGTTTTTTAGAATCTGGTGGAGAAAACTTTGATATGGTACCGTGTTTGAACGATAATGACGATCACATAATTTTATTAAAATCTTTAATTCAAAAAAACATTTGATTAATGAACACTTACTTACTTTTTAAATCGTTACATTTGATATCTGTCATTTCTTGGATGGCTGGATTGTTATATCTCCCAAGAATTTTCGTTTATCATTCTCAAAACAACACTCAGCCAATTATATCAGAGGTGTTTAAGGTTATGGAAAGAAAACTATTTTTTTATATCATGACACCAGCAATGATGTTATCTTGGCTATTTGGCTTGCTTCTTATTCACGAAATAGGATTTGAAAAACTTGGACAAACTTGGATGATTTTGAAATTGATATTTGTGGTTATTTTAACAATTTATCATTTTTATCTTGGTCGTATTTTAGGACAGTTTAAATTTGACCTTAATACGCATTCACATAAATTTTATCGATTTATAAATGAAATACCCACATTATTGCTTATTTTAATCATATTTGTTGTAGTTTTTAAGCCTATCTAGGGTTGAAAATTTGCAAATAGCATATATATTTAATTTATCATTAAGTCCTTAATAATCTCTAATCATGAACATACAAGAATTAAAACTTAAATCATCAGAACAACTTATTACACAGGCAGAAGAGCTTGGTATTGAAAATGCTAGCACACTGAGAAAACAGGAAATTCTCTTCGCAATTCTTAAAAAGGTTGCTGAAAAAGAGGAAATTACAGGCGCAGGAGTTTTACAATTGCTTCAGGATGGATTTGGTTTTTTAAGAGCAATGGAGTCAAACTATCTTCCTGGTCCTGACGATATTTACGTTAGTCCAAGTCAAATAAGAAAATTTGGTTTAAGAACTGGAGATACTGTTGAGGGTCCTGTAAGAGCTCCTAAAGAAGGTGAAAGATATTTTGCTTTATTACAAGTTAGTAAAATAAATTTTGAGGAACCCGATAAATCTAGACACAAAATAGCGTTTGATAACCTGACTCCCCTGTATCCAGATAAACAATTAGTTATGGAAGTTGAGGCTACAAAGCCAGATAAAAAACAAGATTTAACACCGAGATTGATAGATCTTGTTAGCCCAATTGGAAAAGGTCAAAGATCGATAATTATTTCTCCACCTAAAGCAGGAAAGACTATGATTTTACAAAGTATTGCAAACTCAATTGCTAAAAATTATCCAGAGTGTTATCTCATAGTATTATTGATTGATGAACGTCCAGAAGAAGTGACGGATATGCAAAGAACTGTCAAAGGTGAGGTTATTAGTTCAACTTTTGATGAACCTGCACAAAGACACGTTGCAGTAGCTGAAATGGTAATAGAAAAGGCGAAAAGACTTACAGAACATAAGAAGGATGTGGTGATACTACTAGACTCAATAACAAGACTAGGTCGAGCTTATAATGCTGTTATACCAAGCTCGGGAAAGGTTTTAACTGGTGGTGTAGATGCTAATGCACTCCAAAGACCCAAAAGATTTTTTGGTGCAGCAAGAAACATAGAGGAAGGCGGATCTTTAACTATTATATCTACCGCTTTAATAGATACTGGAAGCAGAATGGATGAAGTAATTTTTGAGGAATTTAAGGGAACTGGAAATAGTGAAACCGTGTTAGATAGAAAAATTGCAGATAAAAGGATTTATCCCGCTATTGATATAACAAAATCAGGCACTAGAAGAGAAGAATTGTTATTTGATAAAAATGATCTTCAAAAGATGAATGTTTTAAGAAGAATAATCGCCCCAATGGGAACAATGGATGCAATCGAGTTTATTAGTTCTAAATTAAAAGATACAAAAAACAACTCTGATTTCTTCAATTCAATGAACAAACCAAGCTAATTTAAAGATAGCCAAGTTCTTTTAATTCATTATTAAGCTCAGTTTCCAAATCTTTCTGTATTTTTGTTGGTAGTGTCTTTTGCCAATTATTGCTAGGTCCTTTGTTAAAGAATCTTACTTTTTCACTTCTTCCTTTAACGAAAACGTTTTCTGTAAAATCACCATTATCTTCAATTTTTTTTAATGCTTCGAAGGAGGTTGATTTTATAATATTTTCTTTTTTGGTATCAGACACCTCTAAATCAATGTAATTTTTAAGAAATGCAATAATTTTATCAATTTCTTGATGTATATTTTTTACTAAGTCCTCGTATTTGATTATCAACAAATTTTCATTATCGTTCGTCCAAAACTTATAATGTTCTTTCCACGATCCAAGGTATGTAATAACGTTTCCACCTCTTAACTCAATTTCTTTACCTGGAGAAAGAATTTTTGATGTGAGAAGAAACTTTTTAGACTCTTCAATAGATTTGCTGAAGTGATTTGATATGGAGTCAATAAGATTTCTAGGATCTCTAACAATGTAAATCGTAGCTAGTGTGCATTCTTTATTGGTAAAAGGATAATTGTCAATTTTACAGTTTAAATGATGTGTTTTGAAAAATTTTATTTTAGTGTCTAAATTAATTCTTTCTTGAGATGTAATCCAATGCTTTTTGATTTCGTGAATATTATTATAATCTTGTGTGAAATGTTCTAAAAACCTTCTTTGTGGATATTGGTCAATTTTTTTTATACTAGGAAAATCAAATATTCCATTCTCTGTATAGACTAGAGAAGAAATTATAGATCTGACCCATGTATTTCCACTCTTCGGATATGATGCTACCCAAATAATCATAAAAGTTTATAATTATATAAAATAAAAAACCAAATTATATGACAATTTATGCATTATCTAGTGGGCCTGGTATTTCTGGTATAGCCGTTGTGAGGATTTCAGGTTCAGATTCTTCAAAGGTTCTAAAATTGTTAACAAAGAATGAGCTACCAACTCCTAGAGTGGCTACTCTTCGAAAAATAAACAATATCAACACTTCTGAACTTATTGATGAAGGGTTAATCTTATGGTTTCCTGGCCCTCAGAGCTACACTGGCGAAGATATGGTCGAAATTCATATTCACGGTGGTAAAGCAGTTGTGGAGGCGCTTCTAAATACTCTTTCAAATATAAAAGGGTGTCGACTTGCAGATCCTGGTGAGTTTACAAAACTTGCTTTTCAAAACAGTAAAATAAATTTGCTAAAAGCAGAGAGTATAGCTGATTTGATCTCAGCAGAAACTGAAATTCAGAGATTGCAAGCTGTAAAAATGATGAAAGGAAAATCTTCAGAAAAATTTAATGAATTGAGAGAAAAATTATTGAAAATTTTGTCATTCGTTGAGGCAAAAATAGATTTTCCCGATGAAGATTTGCCAGAAGAAAATTTAAAAAAGATAAAACAGGATTCATCGAATGTCTTAAATGAGATTAAAAAAATTTTGAATGATCAAAAAGTTGGTGAGATAATTCGTGAAGGTTTTAAAATTGCAATTGTAGGTCCAACTAATGCTGGTAAGTCTAGTCTATTAAATAATTTATCAAACAGGGAGGTTGCTATAGTGTCTGAAATTGCTGGTACCACAAGAGACGTTGTCGAAACACATTTGAACATAGACGGTTATCCAGTTATAATTTCAGATACAGCTGGTATAAGAGACTCCAAGGACGAAATCGAAAAAAAAGGAATAAAATTATCATTAAAAAAAGCTGAAAATGCTGATCTAAAACTAGTAGTGGTGGATGCAAAAAGTATTGATTTAAGCGGATTTTTGAATGATTTATTAAAAAAAGACGCAATTCTAGTTATAAATAAATCAGATCTGTTGAAAGAAAAATTAGATTCTGAAACTTCTAAATTTAATCATGTTTTGATTTCACTAAAAGACAATTTAAATATAGATAAATTAATTTCTAAAATAAAAAACCACTTAAAAAATAAATTTATATCAGATGAAGATATCTTAATTACAAGAGAAAGGCATAGACAACATTTGCTTCAGTGTGTTGAACATTTGAAAAATTTTTCCGACAAAAATGATAAAAAAGATTTTGATAAAGGTGCTGAGGACTTAAGATTAGCCACAAGACAATTAGGTATGATTGTAGGAAAAGTTGATGTAGAGGAGATATTAGGCAGTATTTTTAACGATTTTTGCATTGGTAAATAATAACGTTTTTAAGGATTTTTTTTGAAGCTTTTTATTGATTTTCGTTGAAAAACAGCACTTTTTTTAAAAAAAACAGAAATCTTGTAAATATCCTAATCGAATATAAATTTAACTCATGAAAAAAAATTTTCAATTTGATGTAGTTGTTATCGGAGGTGGTCATGCTGGCTGTGAAGCTGCAGCGGCCTCAGCAAGGCTTGGTGTAAATACCGCTTTGTTTACGCATAACAAAAATACAATCGGAGAAATGTCATGTAATCCAGCTATAGGTGGTTTAGGTAAAGGTCACCTGGTTAGAGAAATTGATGCTTTAGATGGAGTCATGGGAGAGGTTGCTGACAAGTCTGGAATACAATTTAGATTATTAAATAGAAGTAGAGGACCTGCGGTAAGAGGTCCCCGAACTCAGTCTGACAGATCATTATATCGTAAATATATGCAAGAAAAACTTGTAAACTATTGTAATTTAAGCATTTTTTCGGATCCTGTAGTAAAGTTTATTTTTGAAAATAACCAAATAAGTGGATTTATTACGTTAAATGATAACAAAGTGAGTTGTAACAAGTTAATCTTAACAACAGGCACTTTTTTGAATGGTTTGATACATATAGGTGATGAAAGAACTCCTGCTGGCCGATTTAATGAAAAACCGAGCACAGGGTTAAGCGAACAGCTAAAAAAGTATAATTTCAAAATTGGAAGATTAAAAACAGGGACACCTCCTAGATTAGATTCTAGAACAATTAATTTTGAAAATTTGGAACAGCAGTTTGCCGATGAAGATCCATATTTTTTTTCTTTTCTGACCAAAAAAAATTTAAACAAACAAGTGTCTTGCTCCATGACCTACACTAACGAGAGAGTTCATAAAATAATCGAAAAAAATTTATCTAAAAGTGCAATGTATTCTGGAAGCATACAAGGTGTTGGTCCTAGATATTGCCCCTCTATTGAAGACAAAATAGTAAAATTTGCTGATAAGACAAGACATCAAATATTTCTAGAGCCCGAGGGTCTAAATGATCATACTATTTACCCTAATGGCATATCTACATCTCTACCTGAGGTTGTGCAATACGAAATACTCAATAATATCAATGGTTTAGAAAATGTAAAAGTAATTAGACCAGGATATGCTATAGAATATGATTATATTGACCCTAGAGAGCTCCTTTTAACACTGGAGACAAAAAAAATAAAAAATTTTTATCTTGCTGGTCAAATTAATGGAACTACAGGTTATGAGGAAGCAGCTGCTCAAGGCCTTATAGCAGGAATTAATGCTGCTCTATCCTTTAAGAATATGGAGCCTTTTATATTAGATAGATCAGATGCTTATATTGGCGTTATGATAGATGACTTAGTTACCAAAGGCGTTGCAGAGCCTTATAGAATGTTTACATCTCGAGCAGAATATAGACTAAGTCTAAGGTCAGATAATGCTGACTTAAGGCTTACTCATAAAGGAATTAAAATTGGTTTAATAGCAGAAACTAGAAAACAGCTCTTTGAGGACAAATTTAATAAATTAAGCAAAATATCTCTTCAAATGTCTAATTTAAACATTTCACCCTCAAAGGCAGATAAATTTGGAATAAAAATAGCGAAAGATGGTGTTTTTAGATCAGCAGAGGAAATTCTTACCCAAAAAAGTGTTGATATGACAAAAATAAGGAATATCTGGCCTGAAATCGCTGATTATGGGGATGAAATTGATGAGCAAATTGAGATTAACTCTCATTATAGAGGATATTTAAAGAAACAAAAGGCTGATATTTTAGCTTTTAAACGAGATGAGAATTTAAAAATACCAGATAATATTGATTATGATCAATTTTCAGGCCTTTCTAATGAAGTAAAAGCTAAATTCAAAGAAATAAGGCCTAAAACTATGGGCCAAGCCTTAAGAATCGATGGAATAACCCCTGCAGCCGTATATATTTTGTTGTCACACGTCAAAAGAAAGTCTATTAAGCATATAGCTTAATGGATAACTTAATTTTAAATTCCTATTCCAAAATTTCCAATTTAAATGTTTCACGTGAAACTTGTAATGAGCTTGAGAACTTAATTACGATGATACAGGAAAAAAATCAGAAAATTAATATTATAAGTAAAAAAACGTATGAAAAAGAAGCAATAAGAGAGCGCCATATAATTGATTCAGTGCAAATTATTGATTTTGTTGATTTAAATTGCAATACAACCTCAGATTTAGGAACAGGGGGTGGAATGCCTGGATTAATAGTGGCTATAGTGATGAAAAAAATTAAAAACGACCTGAAAGTAAATCTTTATGAAAAAAGCTACCACAAATGTGCTTTCCTTAGAGAAGTTTCAAAAAAATTAAATTTAAATACAGAAATAATTCAGAAAGATATTTTTTCACTTAAAAATATTGAAACAGGAACAATTATGTCAAGGGCGTTTAAGCCAATGCCTGTGATTTTAAACTTGGTTAATGAAAATTTTAAAAAATATAAAAATATTATTTTTTTTATGGGAAGTAGTGGAAGAAAAATTCTTAATGAAACACTTCAAGAGTGGGATCTAGATTATGAAGAAAAAAAAAGTTTAACAAGCAACGACTCGTTTATATTAAATATTAAAAAAATTAAAAAAAAAATTTCATGAAAATAATTTCAATTATAAATCAAAAGGGCGGGGTTGGAAAAACAACAACTGTTATCAATTTAGCATCAGCATTATCTCAACTCGGTAAAAAAATTTTAGTAATTGATCTAGACCCTCAGGGGAATGCTACCACAGGATTAGGATTGTCCAACACCTCTCAATCCGATCAGACCATTTACGGGATTCTCAATGGCACCATGTCGATTTCAAACGTAATTAAAAAAACAGACTTTCAAAATCTTGATTTAATATCATCCAATGTAGATCTGTCAGGATTAGAGGTTGAGACTGCCGGTGATAGTGATAGAGCCTTTATACTTAAGACTAAATTAACCGCGTATTTAAACGATTCTAGAGGATTATATGATTATATTCTTATAGATTGCCCTCCTTCTTTGAGTCTTCTAACAGTAATGGCTTTGGTATCATCTAACTCACTGCTTGTGCCATTACAAACAGAATTTTTTGCTTTAGAAGGACTTACACAACTTATGAAGACTATTGAGAGAATTAAAACTAACTTGAATCCTGAATTGGAGATTCAAGGCATACTTTTAACAATGTATGATCGAAGAAATAAACTTTCATCACAGGTTGAACAAGAAGCGAGAGATTATTTCAAAGATAAAGTTTACCAAACAGTGATACCTCGAAATGTAAGATTATCAGAGGCACCATCTCATGGTATTCCAGTATTGATTTATGACAAGAATTGTCCAGGAAGTAAGTCATATTATAGTTTTACAGATGAGTTCATGGCACAAGAAAATAAAGTTGGGAGTGCAGCGTAATGAACAAAATAAAAAAAGGGTTGGGACGAGGTTTATCTTCTTTAATAGGTGAAACTAAAGTTGAGAATAAAACAAATAATTTAAGCTTAGCCGAAATAGTTCCAAACAAATATCAACCAAGAAAAAATTTTGATGAGGAAAATTTAAATGATTTAGTTAATTCAATAAAAGAACGGGGTGTTATTCAGCCAATTATAGTTAGAAAATCTAATACGGATAACTCTAAATACGAAATTATAGCTGGAGAAAGAAGATGGCTAGCAGCTCAGAAAGCTGGACTGCATGATATTCCAGTAGTTGTAACAGATGCTGATGATCTTAAATCTTTAGAATTTGCGATTGTTGAAAATGTTCAGAGACATGATCTAAATCCTCTAGAGGAAGCACAAGGCTACAAAAGATTAATAGATGAATTTGCATATGATCAAGATAAAGTATCAAAATTTATAGGTAAGAGCAGGAGCTATATTTCCAACTCGTTAAGATTACTTAATTTACCCAAAGAAGTTCTTGATTTTGTAGAACAAAAAAAAATCACAGCTGGTCATGCAAAGATATTAGTAGGTTTAGATAATGCTACGTTTTTAGCAAATAAATTTATTGAAAAAAAATTATCTGTTAGACAAGCTGAAAATTTGGTTAAAATATTTAGAAAAACTAAAAGAAACACCTCCAATAGAGTAGACTCAAATATTAAAGATTTGGAAAACTCTATATCTGAAAAAATTGGGCTTAGTGTTTCTATTAAAAATAATAAAAATAATAAAGGCACAATATCATTTTATTACAAAGAGCTTGATCAACTAAACAAGATAATTGATATAATTAAATCTGGATATTAGTATTTTCAACTTTATCTAAAATCATATTGTTTACGATTTGATTAGAAATCTGAGGATTTTTTTTAATTAAACTCTCAGTATTGTTTAGATCTACAATAAAATTCTCAATATCATTCAATTCCCATATTTTAATCTGTTGTTTGATTATATTTTTATCTTTCCAGAATATTGGAGGCTTAAATGAGTTAATTACTTGATCAATATTATTATTTTCGTTTAAATCTATCCTTAACTTTCTAAGTCTTTTTAACTTATTTAAAAAAGTTCTTAAAATTAAAATATTATCCTCACTAGATGGGATATTTTCATTAAGAATATTGAGAGTTCTTTTTTTATTTTTACTCAGACAATTATCTACTAACTCTCCAGCACTGTAATTTTCACTTAGGTTTGTTAATTTTAAAATATCTTCTAATTCTAATTTTTTATTGTTTTGACTTAGGTTAATAATTTTTTGTAATTCATTTTTAAGATTAATTCTATCTCCTTGTGATCTTTCAATGATTAAATTTATGTTTTCAGAAGATAAATTAATCTTACTTTCAAACAAAATTTTCTTTGCGATAGATAAAAGAGTTTGTGGAGTATCTTCGTAAAAAGGGACGATTAGTACAATCTTTTCTTTTTCAAAATAATTCCTAAGTCTTGATTTCTTATCTAATCTTTTTGCGATCAAAATTATTACAACGTCATTTATATTTGATTCAATTATCTCCTCTATTAAATTTAATATTTTGTCAGAGACGTCAGATATTAAAATTAGCTTCTCATTTTCAAAAAAGGACTTTGAATAAATATTTTCTAAAAATATTTGTTTATTTTCAATTATATCTTTTTCAGTATATTTGAAGATATTCTCTTTTGTAAATTGGGAAAAATTAGCTTGAATAACATCCTGTTTTTGACCCTCGTTCTCACCATAAAATAAAAAATAATTAGTTTTATTTTTAAACTTTTCTATTTCATAATATTTAGAGATCATTTTTTAAATTTCTTAGATATAAATTGATATCCTGTAAAATTTGAGAAATCATATTTTTCTCAAGACTTAATCTATATTGATCAAGCTCAAATTTGTTATCTTTAGAATTAAAAGATGTATTTTTTGAGAATTTTTTTGTGAATCTTTTATCATTAGAAATGTTTCTCAAATTTATATCGACTTCTAAAGTCAATTTATAACTAGTAGCATTACCTTTTTTATCTTTTGTAACAATGTCCTCTCTCTTGGATGAATTTATGGATAAATCAAAAATGTTATTGGTATCACCACCTCTATATTTATCTAAATTTTTAACTATTTCTCTATTGATATCTTTATCTCCTGAGGAATTTACGTTATCTAGTTTGATATTTAATATTTGATCTGTTTGATAGATTGGAGTGTAACCACAACTCAAAACAAACACAAAGATAAAAAGATATTTTAAATTTTTCATGTTTAATTGATAATAAAATTTATTAATTTTTTTTCTATATATATTGTTTTTATAATTTCTTTATTATCAAGGTATTTCTTAATTTGTTCATCTTTTTTAATATTTTCAATTAATGTTTTT
The DNA here is from genome assembly GCA_902541825.1 of uncultured Pelagibacteraceae bacterium. Lineage (GTDB taxonomy): Bacteria > Pseudomonadota > Alphaproteobacteria > Pelagibacterales > Pelagibacteraceae > Pelagibacter. Next base: position 130,350 of record CACBRY010000001.1, read on the forward strand.
TCATCAATTGATTTACTGATTGAGAAAACCTTTCTTTTTTTTCCATTAATTTGAGTTACTATATTGAATATTTCCTGTTCAAGATATTTTTTATCAATCGTTGGCCACTGCATGTCTTTTGTTGACATATTAAGTTTCTCAAGACATTCATTTGAAAAATGTGGAACTATTGGGTTAATTGCTTTTAAAATATTTATATAATTTTTATGAAAATTGCTTCCCCAATCCTCTTTATTTGTATGTTGATTAAAAAAAGAGTGAATTTTGTGGACGGATGCAATGGTTACATTGAAACCAAATCTATCTAAGTCATCGCTTAGTTTTTTAATAATTTGGTTTGTAAATTTTTCCAATTCATTATCAAATTTCGAGAATTTCGTTTTGTTATTAATAATTTTTTCGTTCAACGACCATAATTTTTGAAGAAATTTGTAAGATGCACTGATACCAGTATCAGACCATTGTATGTCTTTTTCTGGTGGACTGTCAGATAAAATGAATAATCTTACAGCATCTGCTCCATACATTTTAATAATTTTTTCTGGATCAATAGTATTTTTTTTTGACTTTGACATCGATTCTGATGGACCAACTATAACTTTTTCGTTTGGGTTGTTATTTAGGAAATAGTTTTTGCCATCTTTACTGGAAACATCATCAGGATAAATCCAATTATTATTTTTATCTTTATAAGTTTCATGACAAACCATACCTTGCGTAAATAAACCCTCAAAAGGCTCTTTTAAATTTGTATCTTTATTATTTAAACTTATAGCTCTCATAAAAAAACGAGAATAAAGAAGATGTAATATTGCGTGTTCAACTCCACCAATATATTGATCGACAGGCATCCAGTAATCTAATTCGTTTTTATCAAATGGTTCTTTTAAATTTTGCGCTGAACAAAATCTTAAAAAATACCAAGAGGAGTCTACAAAAGTATCTAAAGTATCTGTTTCACGTCTACATTTTTTCCCATTTATCTCAATCTCTTTCCATCTTTCTTGGGCATCAAGTGGATTGCCATTAGTATTAAGATCAATATCTTCTGGAAGTTCAACTGGTAATTCTTTCTCTGGAACTTTTACTACATTATTATTTTCATCATAGGCTATTGGAATAGGACATCCCCAATATCTTTGTCTTGATATTCCCCAATCTTTTAATCTAAAATTTGTTTTTCTTTTACCTAATTTTTTCTCTTCAAGAATTTTTATAGCTTCATTTATTGATTCATCTGGAACTTTTAAATTATTTAAAAATTTAGAATTTATAATCACACCTGGACCAGCATAAGCTTCATCCTCAACCTCATAAGTGTCATCTTTATCAATAGGTCTTACAACTGTTTTAATTTCAAGTTTATATTTTTTTGCAAAATCAAAATCCCTTTGGTCGTGAGCCGGACATCCAAATACGGCTCCAAATCCATAATCCATTAAAACAAAGTTTGCAAAAAAAACAGGGACTTTTGATCCATTTTCAAATGGATTGATTGCAGTTAGCTCAGTTCTAAATCCTATTTTTGTTGCTTGAGCAATAGACTCTTCTGTAGTTCCTGTTTTTGAACATTCTTTTTTAAATTTCTGAAAGTCCTCATTTTTTTCATAATATTTGGAAAGAGGATGGTCAACTGATAATGCTAAAAAAGAAAATCCAAATAAAGTATCTGGTCTTGTTGTATAACATTTAATTGATTTTATGTTTTCTGAACCTTCTATTTTAAAATCAATTTCACATCCATATGATTTTCCAATCCAATTTTTTTGCATTATTTTAACTTTATCCGGCCACTCACTAAGGGTTTCTAGACTGTTCAAGAGTTCCTCAGAGAAATGTGAAATTTTAAAAAACCACTGATTTAGTTTTTTTCTTTCAACTATTGCTCCAGATCTCCAACCTTTTCCGTCTATAACTTGCTCGTTAGCAAGCACAGTTTTATCAACTGGATCCCAGTTGACATAGCTTTCCTTCCTATAAACTAAACCTTTATCGTATAGATCTAAAAATATTTTTTGCTGATGTTTAAAGTAATCTGGTGAACACGTTGAAATTTCTCTATCCCAGTCAATAGATAGGCCCAACATTTTTAATTGAGATTTCATAACTTTAATGTTTGTTTCTGTCCAGGCTTTAGGGTTTAAATTATTTTGTTTAGCTGCATTCTCTGCTGGCATTCCAAATGAGTCCCATCCCATTGGGTGTAGAACATTAAATCCTTTTAAAGTTTTGTATCTAGAGAGCACATCTCCGATAGTGTAATTTCTGACATGACCCATATGGATTTTTCCTGATGGATAAGGAAACATTTCTAAACAATAAAATTTTTTTTTATTTCTATTTATCTGAGATTTAAAAGATTTATTTTTATCCCAATATTTTTGCCACTTATCTTCGACTACCTTAAAATTATATCTTTCCACAATAATTGAATTATTACAATTTATTTTTAATTTTTTTTCCTACTGTCACCTTGTTTAGGGTCTCCAATTATGTAGGGGTTTTCTTTTATATTTTTATCAATGATTTCTTTTTTATATTTTGTAGCTTTTTTAAGTATACTTAAGTTGAGATCAGCAACTAAATCATTATTATTTTTACTAATTGAACAATTAGTTAAATTGTCAGAGCATTTTTTTAAATAGACATTTATATCTAAAGCATCTGACCTTATTTCATTTGTTAAAAATCTTACAGAAATTTTTACAGATTCATTAGGTGAATTATTTTCACTGTACCAATCAGTGATTACTATTCCACCACTATAATTAGCAGAAGCTAAAGGCATAAAATCTAAAGTATCAAGTGTTGCACGCCACAAAGGATTTGCACTAGCAAATTCATAATTGGTCCCTGTCTGGGAATTTCCACCCATTAATCTAAAACCTCTACCTTCATTAATGTTCTTTTCAACTCTTTTTCTTGGATCTGGCGGAAAATCTTTAGCACTAACTTTTTTAGGCTTTAATGCGTTACAAGCAGTTTGTGTTAAAAGTATTAAAATAGATAATAAAATTAGTATACTTTTCTTTAAAGCTATTATTTTGTGCATAATCTTTATTAACACATAATATTCTGTTTAAAATTAAATATGTACATTACTGTTCTAAAAGTGAGAAAACACAAGCTAAAAGTGATGTAAAAATGCAACACTAATTGAAATTATTACCTATATAATTAAAATTTTATAATGGAATTAGTGATATTTGCTAAAAATATCCTGTTTATAATTAATTATAAAAAGGAGTATATTTATGAACAATTTAAAAAAAGTAGGGTTAACAGCTTTAGCTACTACTCTTGTTTCAACAGCCTCTGTTGCTGGTGAGCTAAGTGTTTCAGGTGGTGCAGCTTTATCTTACACAGGTCTTAGCACCGCTTCAGGCACTAACCCGTGGGCTATGGGTGACAGTGTTAAGTTTAACGGTAGTGGAGACTTAGACAATGGTATGACTGTATCAGTATACTATGAGTTAGATGGTGGTACTTACGATGACTACAATCTAAAATTAGGTATGGGTGATATGGGAACATTATCATTCTCAGGTGCATCAAGCTCAGGAAGCGGTGTTGATAAACTAAAAGATATCGTTCCAAATGCTTACACACCAGTATACGAAGCAACTGATGCTACAGACAGTGGTTTAATTGATGCTTCAGGTAATAACCAAACTGGTCAATGGGGTTATGACATGACTGTAGGAAATGCAGCATTGTCAGCATCTTACAATCCAAAACCAGCAGCTGGAAAAGAAGCTGAAACTGGTTTTGCTATTGTTTACAGTGGCTTAATGGACGGTTTAGAGTTAAGTGCAGGTTACTTTGACGATGGTGATGAAGCAGAAAACGACACTTTAGGTATTAAATACACTATGGGTGCAATGACTGCTGCTTACCAAATGACAAAAGTAGATTACACTGCAACTGGTACTAATGATCAAGATGCAACACATGTTGGTGTATCTATAGCTGTTAATGACTCATTATCAGTGTCAGCTGGTCAACAAAGCATCGAGTTTGACGGTACTGCAGAAGATGAGAAAAACTCAGGTGTTGGTGCTTCATATACAATGGGATCGATCTCAATGTATGGTGGTTTCAATAAACTTGAGAACGCAAATGGATCAACTTCAGCGAAAGATGTTGAAGCTTCTATCTTTAATATTTCGTTTGCATTCTAATCATCTGATTAGCTAATTTATATTAAGGCCCCTAGAAATAGGGGCCTTTTTTTATTCAAAATAAGAAATACCTGCAAAACCAAAAGGTTTTATTATATTAAGTTTTTTAATATTTTTGTCATTAATACCACCTAAAGAGACATCTCTCATTTTCGTTATTCTCCTAAGTTTCAAATATTTATAAATATTTAACTTTTTATTAGTTTTTTTTTTAAATAAAGGAGATAAAAAAATTTCCTCTATGTTTTGAAGTTCTTTTATTTTAATTTCTTTAAGATTATGCGCAGATCCTAAAATCTTAAATCCTTTTTTAAATTTATTAATTCTTAAGTTTAAATTTCTATTAGTAGACGAAATGTAAACTCCATTAGCCTTTATTCTTTTAGCCAACTCAACGTTATTACTAATATAAAAATTTCTCTGATTTTTTTTACAGAAATTGCGTAATTTTATTAGAGTATTTATTGGGGTTTCTTTATCTTTATTTCTCCATATAAAAGATATATTTTTGTTTAAATTTATTAAACGAGTGTGATTAAACTCATTAATAAAATAATATTTTTTTAATTTATGAATATGCATCATACTGAAAGTAATTTAATTGAAATAAACAATAAAATTAAGAATAAAATTAATTCATTATCCTTTGATCAATATAATCCAAAAGTGATTGCAGTATCAAAAACTTTTAAAGAGCAAGATGTTTTGCCCTTATTAGACTATGGTCATTGTGACTTTGGTGAGAATAAAGTCCAAGAGGCATTGTTAAAGTGGCCAAATCTCAAAGAAAAATATAAAAACGTAAAATTACACATGTTAGGAAAGCTGCAAACAAACAAAGCTAAATTTGCAGTTGAAATATTTGATTACATACATTCTTTGGATAATCTCAAACTTGCTAATAAGTTAGCAAATGAAATTCACAAAAAAGATAGAAAAGTAAAGATGTTTATTCAGATTAATTTAGGCGGTGAAAAACAAAAATCTGGGATAGAGCCAAATGATTTAGAAACGTTTTATAAAAGCTGTTTATTATTGAAATTAGATATTGTGGGAACCATGTGTATCCCACCAGATAACCAAGATCCAAAGTTTTTTTTTAAAGAATTACTAAATTTAAATAATAAGATTAAACTTCCTGAGATTAGCATGGGTATGACCAACGATTATTTGGAAGCTTTAGAATATAGATCAACATATTTAAGAATTGGCACAGGTATATTTGGTAAAAGAACTAATTAATTTTAATCTTTGTTTTTTTGTTAATCAATTTAGCTAAAACTAAAAAATCTTTTTCACACAATGTGACACATCCTTTTGTTGGTAAATAATTTGTTGTTAAATGTAAAAAAATAGCACTTCCTTTGAACTTAACTGGATCTTTATGGTTATATTTTATCAAAATCAAAAAATCATACTTATGATCTTTACGATACAATTTTTCATGTCTTATTTTTAGATTCTTTTTTATTTTTATTTGTTTATTATAGAATTTGCTATTTGGATCATCACACCAACCCATATTTTTTTTTATAGGAATTGACTTAAGTTTCGAAAGAGGTTTTTGAACTCTATCTGCTCTATAATAAATATTACCTAAATTAAATTTGCCCTTTGGGGTTGTAAGATCACCCTCAAGCTTTTTTTTGCTAAATCCGTTTTTTCCAATAGAACACCTAAATTTAAAGTCATCTATTAAAAGTGTATCTTTATTTTTGACAAAGATTATCATATTTTAAAAAAATGAGTTCTCGAATATTAATAATATATGAATATCAAATTTTATACCAAGTATTAAATGAAATTAGTGAATGTTTAAATTGTAAAATTATTCAATCTAATAATAAGGATTTTAAGGAGTTAAAGTTTGATCCAAAGAACAACTATTTGATTATCTCAGAAAAAAAAATTGAGGGGGTTAAGAATATTTTAATTTTAGATAATCTCCCAATTAAATTTGAACAGCTTATTGAAATGATCAATATAAAGTTTTTAAAAAATAAATTTTTAGATCAATCACATATTAAATTAGGTGAATATAATTTAGATTTGAATTCCAGAAAAATTTCACTTGCAAATAAAAACTTAAGTTTAACTGAAAGAGAAACAAATTTGATAATCTTTATTAAAGAAAAAAAAGATGTTACGATTAAAGAATTACAAAAAATGGTCTGGGATTATTCACCTAATTTAGATACACACACTGTTGAAACACATATTTATAGATTAAGAAAAAAAATGAAAGAAACTTTTGGAGACGAAGATTTTATTTCAAATACTAATAATGGTTATTCGA
>CACBRY010000002.1 GCA_902541825.1 uncultured Pelagibacteraceae bacterium
AGAAAAAAAAGATAGATAGGTGTCTTAAAGAATGCAAAAAATTTAATCCTGTAATTTTAGACAAAACAAATAAATCAGTGGTTGTACAAATAACTGCTTTAAGAAGAGAAATTGATAAAATGAGTAAAAAATTAAAGCCCTTAGGTCTTACAAGCACTTCTAGAACTGGGGCAATAGCTATGACCAGAGGTGCTCAAACATTCAAATAAATTGATAAAGGAGAAAAAAAATGAAAATGTTCTATGAAAAAGATGCTGACGTAAACTTAATTAAAGATAAAAAAGTTGCTATTTTTGGTTATGGTAGTCAAGGGCATGCTCATGCTCTTAATTTAAAAGATAGCGGGGTAAAAGAAGTAGTCGTTGCTTTAAGAGATGGTTCAGCAAGTAAAGCTAAAGCTGAGTCAAAAGGTTTAAAGGTAATGAATTTGTCCGATGCAGCGGAGTGGGCTGATGTTTGTATGATTTTAACTCCTGATGAACTTCAAGCAACAATATATAAAAATCATATTGAACAAAGAATTAAAGAAGGCACAAGTTTAGCTTTTGCTCATGGTTTAAATATTCATTATGATTTAATCAAAGCAAGAAAAGATCTAGATGTATTTATGGTTGCTCCTAAAGGGCCTGGACACCTTGTAAGAAGTGAATTTGAAAAAGGAGGTGGAGTCCCTTGTTTGATGGCAGTACATCAAGATGGTACAGGTAAAGCAAGAGATTTAGCTCTATCATATGCATCAGCGATTGGAGGTGGAAGATCTGGGATTATTGAAACCACTTTCAAGGATGAATGTGAAACAGATTTATTTGGTGAACAAACAGTTCTTTGTGGAGGTCTTGTAGAGCTGATTAAAAATGGTTATGAAACATTAGTTGAGGCTGGATATGAACCAGAGATGGCATATTTCGAGTGCTTACATGAGGTAAAATTAATTGTTGATCTTATCTATGAGGGCGGGATTGCAAATATGAATTACTCAATTTCAAATACTGCAGAGTATGGTGAGTATGTTTCAGGGCCCAGAATAATAAATAAAGAGGAAACTAAGAAAAGAATGAAAGAAGTACTTGAGGACATTCAATCTGGAAAGTTTACTAAGCAATGGATGGATGAGTGTAAAAACGGTCAAAAGAATTTTCTCAAGACCAGAGAGGAATTAGCAAAGCACTCTATAGAAACAGTTGGTACGAAACTAAGAGCTATGATGCCTTGGATTGGTAAGAAGAAATTAGTGGATAGCGATAAGAAGTAAATATTGATTAAATTGGGCTAAAACAATTATTTTATTTTGCAATCTAAACGATAGGTTGTATATTTCGAGCACTAAAAATATTTATATGGCTGAGAAAGATAAAGTATTTATTTTCGATACAACTATGAGGGATGGCGAACAGTCACCAGGTGCCTCTATGAGTGTTGAAGAAAAAATTCAGATTTCAAGAGTTTTTGATGAAATGGGAATTGATATAATTGAGGCTGGTTTTCCAATATCATCTCCAGGTGACTTTGAGGCCGTAAGTGCAATCAGTAAAAGTGTAAAGAAATCTATACCTTGTGGTTTAGCAAGAGCTACAAAAAAGGATATAGATGCATGTCATGAGTCTTTAAAATTCGCAAAAAGATTTCGTATCCACACATTTATTTCAACAAGTCCAGTTCATATGAAACATAAACTTAATATGACAGATGAACAAGTTTTAGGTGCAATAAAAGAAAGTGTTACCTATGCTAAAAAATTTACAGATGATGTTGAGTGGTCATGTGAGGATGGCACAAGAACAAATTTAGAATTTATGTATAAAACAATAGAACTTGCCATTAAATGTGGTGCAACAACAATTAATATTCCTGATACTGTTGGTTATTCAATACCTGAAGAATTTGCAAGAACTATTACATCTATAAAAAACAATGTGCCAAATATTGATAAGGCTATACTTTCTGCGCATTGTCATAATGATTTAGGATTAGCGGTTGCTAATGCTTTATCAGGTTTATCAGCAGGAGTTAGACAAATTGAATGCACTATAAATGGAATAGGTGAAAGAGCGGGTAACGCAGCACTTGAAGAAATTGTAATGGCCATAAAAACACGAGATGATTTATTACCTTACGAAACGGGAATTAAAACTGAACTAATAAGCAAAGCATCTAAAATTGTATCTAATGCTACAGGTTTTCCTGTTCAATTTAATAAAGCGATCGTTGGAAAAAATGCTTTTGCTCATGAATCTGGCATTCACCAGGATGGAATGTTAAAAAATAGAGAAACTTATGAAATAATGACACCAGAAAGTGTTGGTGTAAAAAAAACCTCTTTAGTAATGGGAAAACACTCTGGACGTCATGCATTTAAGGATAAATTAAGCGATTTAGGTTATGCAGATGTCACAGATGATGTTGTCCAAGCAGCTTTTGGAAAATTTAAAATTTTAGCGGATAAGAAAAAACATATTTACGATGAGGATATTGTTGCACTAGTTGATGATAGTTTAATTATTGATAATAAGATAAATGCAATAAACTTAAAATCATTAAAAGTATTTGCCGGAACTGGTGAGCCCCAAAGAGCTGATATGACTTTAGATGTTTTTGGAGAAGTTAAAAAGACTTCTCAAACTGGTGATGGTCCAGTTGATGCTATATTCAAATGTATTAAAGAACTTTATCCTCATGATGTAAAATTATCTCTTTACCAAGTTCATGCAGTTACAGAAGGAACTGATGCACAGGCTACTGTAAGTGTAAAGATAGAGGAAAATGATAGAACGACAGTGGGTCAGTCTGCTGACACAGATACTTTAGTAGCATCGGCAAATGCTTATTTAAATGCTTTAAACAAAATGCTTATTAAGAGAGAGAAAAAATCTTTGTATAAAAACATCGAACCGAAAAAATTGAAGGAGAGTATATAATGGGAATATTTGATAGTGTTAAAAAAATATGGAGCCAAGACATGGCTATTGATCTTGGAACTGCAAATACATTAGTTGTAGTTAAAGGACAAGGTGTAGTTTTAAATGAGCCATCTGTTGTAGCAATTGTAGAGCAAACAGGAAAAAAACAAGTTTTAGCTGTAGGAGATGAAGCAAAAACAATGTTAGGAAGAACACCTGGAAATATAAGTGCAATTCGACCCTTAAGAGACGGTGTTATTGCTGATTTTATAGTCACTGAAGAAATGATCAAACATTTCATTAAAAAAGTTCATAAAGGCAGAACATTTGCTAATCCAAGAATATTAATTTGTGTACCTACTGGCTCTACTCCAGTTGAAAGAAAAGCAATTCAAGACAGTGCTTTGGCAGCAGGGGCTAGAAGAGTTCAATTAATTGAAGAGCCTATAGCTGCAGCGATAGGTGCAGGTTTACCAATATCAGAAGCAACAGGATCAATGGTTGTTGATATCGGTGGTGGAACAAGTGAGATTGCTGTTATGTCATTAGGAGGTTTAGTTTATTCAAAATCTCTAAGAGTTGCAGGTGATGCAATGGATGGAGCTTTAGTTAACTATATGAGAAAAGAATATAACCTTATGATAGGGGATAGCACAGCTGAAAAAATTAAAAAAGAAATTGGTACTGCTATTCCATCAAATAATAATACTTATGCTGTCAAAGGTAGAGATTTAAGATCGGGAACTCCAAAAGAAGTTAATATTACAGAAGAAGATACAGCAGAGGCATTGGATGGTATTTTAAGAGAAATGGTTAATGGTATTAAAGATGCCCTTGAGGCCACACCACCAGAATTATCAGCAGACCTTGTTGATATGGGTCTTACTTTGACAGGCGGTGGAGCTTTATTAAAAAATATTGATAGAAGATTTTCTAAAGAAACAGGATTGCCAGTGCACATTGCTGAGGATCCTTTGTCGTGTGTTGCTATTGGAACTGGTAAAGCTCTGGATCAAGAACAAACATTCTCTACGATGCTGACTGAATATTAAGAAAGATGGCCGAAAGCAGAGATGATTTTATAATAGCAATTAGATCTGCTTTTTTAAATAAAAGTACAAAACAAAAATTTTCTTTATTAACTTTAGTTTTTTTTTCAGTTGTTATCATTGTTTTATCTAGTTTTAATTTCAAGGCAATAACTGTAACAAAGTCAGTAATAAAAGAAATTGTTTATCGATCTTCATTTATAGTCTCGATCCCAGAAAATTTTATTAAATCTTCTTACTTTAATTTAAATGAATACACTAATTTTTATAAAGAATATAAACAAACCAAAGAGGAATTAGATCAGTTAAAATCTGAAAATATTTCAACCAAAATTATTAAAAGTGAAAACGAGGAACTCAAAAGCCTTATTGATGGTTATACTATTACTTCTAATAAGATTTTAGCAAAGGTAATTGTGGATCATGAAAGTCCTTTTTTAAGATCAATTATTATCAACAAAGGCAGTAAGGAAAAAATAAAAATTGGAACAAATATTTATGATCGAAGCTATCTTGTAGGACGGGTCATCGAAGTAAATTATACAAATTCAAGAGTATTGTTATTAACTGATTTAAATTCAAATATTCCTGTTTCTATCACGCCTGGAAATGTTCAAGCAATTGTTGTTGGTAATGGAGATAAAAAAGGTGAAATTAAATATATCAAAAATGATCTTATAAACAAAATCGATGATCAAGGGATTGCATATACATCAGGAACTGGCTCAATTTTCAAAAGTGGAATTCCTGTTGGTACGATTGATTTAAAAGATGAAAATGAAAAAATTTTGATTAACTTTTATAGTGATTTTAGCCAATTAAAATATGTTTTTGCAGAGATTGATGAGTTAATCCCAACACCTGTTGAAACTGAAGAAAATAATCAAACACAAGTCTCTTCAAATACTGAGCAAATAAAATTAGACTTAATAAGCGATGAATTGCAAATTTTAGAGGATAGTAACACTAAATTTTTAGAGGAAAATAAAGAATTAAATACTTTAACAAACGAATTAAATAAACAAATTGAGATATTAAAGTCAGAAAATGAGTTTCAAAAAAGTGTTATTCAACAGCATAATTTAGACCAAGAAGAGCTAGAATTCTTAAGATTAAATTTAATCTATAGTTCAAAATGTCAATCAAAAAAACTCTTTAGCACTGGTTTTAAAGTAGGCACTGAAGAATATAAAAAATGTATAATGCGAAAAGGAAAGATAAGTGATTAGATTTCAAAAGAAAAATTTACTTTATAAGATATACACTTGGTTACCAATTCTCGCTTTATTTATATCTGTATTTAATGAATTTGATTTTAATTATTTAAACATTGATTATTTTTCATTTAATTTTCCATTTATATTAATTTTTTATTTCGCTTTAAAAGCATATCAGCGATTTGATTACTTTTTAGTTTTTTTAGCAGGGTTATTTAATGATACTGTTGTGGGTTTACCCTTAGGCATAAGTTCTATGTCATATATATTAATTTGTATATTTGCCACTTACCTAAGAAATATAACAATTAGTCCCAATTTAATAAAAGATTGGTTCTATTTTTTGTTTATCATTAGTCTGATAAATTCAATTAATTTTTCAGTTTTATTTTTGTTTTTTTCTTATGAATTGGATATTACACTTTTTATTGTGAACAATTTTTTTACATTTTTATTTTACATTATATTTTCAATATTTTTTAAGAGGTATTTAAAAAGTTTAGATGATTAATATTAATATAAGTGATAGCGCGACTAAGTTAAATTCATTAAATCGAAGAATGTTTATTCTTGCGACAGCTAAAATTATCATTCTAGGCGGAATAGTTAGCAGATTATTTTTTTTACAAGTCAAAGAGAATAAAAAATATTTAACACTATCTGATAAAAATAGAATTCGAGAATGGAAATTACCCCCTATCAGAGGAGAATTTCAAGACTATTTTGGAAACACGATTGCTGGAAATTTTGAGGCTTACCAACTCCATATCATACCTGAGGAGGTTGAGGATTTTAGATATGTAATTTATCGTGTGAAAGAATTATTGGAATTAAGTGATAAACAATTTAAAAAAATTGTAAAAAAAAAGAATGAAATAAAACCTTGGGAAACATTAATTGTAGCAGATAATTTAAGTTGGGAAAAATTTTCTAAAATTAATAATCACCTTTATGATCTTAATGGTGTTAAACCAGTCATTTCAATATCAAGAGATTACCCGTATAAAGAAAATTTTACTCATGTTTTGGGCTATGTTAGCCAAGCTAATGAAAATGACCTTTTAACAAATGAAAATATAAAAGAAAAATTTGTACCTGGATTAAAAGTTGGAAAAACAGGTTTAGAAAAATCATTTGAACAGAAATTAATTGGATCTAATTCTGTGGAGCGATATGAGGTTAATGCTTATGGTAGAAGAATTAGTCAATTAGCATTTCAAAAAGGAGATAAGGGAGAAACAATCAAACTTACAATAGATACAAAAATTCAAGAGTTAACAAATGAGTTACTTAAAGAAAAAGCTGGATCGATATGCGTAATGGATATTTATACAGGTGCAATTATTGCAATGCATTCTTCCCCGTCATTTGACCCCAACTCTTTTGTCTTTGGAATAAGCCAAGATGAATGGCAACTGATAAGAAACAATCCAATGAAACCTCTAGTAAATAAATCATTATCAGGTAATTACTCACCAGGATCAACCATAAAACCTATAGTTGCCTTATCTGCTTTAGAAAATGAAATTATTAAACCAGATTTTACTGTTCAATGTAGAGGACACAAAAATCCATTAGAATTGTACGGGCAGACTTATCATTGTTGGAAAAAAGAAGGACACGGATTTGTAAATTTAAGAGAAGCAATGAAGCAATCTTGTGATACATATTTTTATGAAGTTGCAAGGCGATTAGGTGTAGATCGATTAAGTGTTACTGCAAAAAAATTTGGACTGGGGCAGAAAGTTTTTAAAGATGTATTCGATAATGAAAAGAATGGTTTAGTTCCTAATACAGAATGGAAAAAAAATGCATTAGGAAGAAATTGGGTGCTTGGTGAAACTATAATTACTGGTATTGGCCAAGGATTTATTCAAACAACTCCAATACAATTGTGTTTGATGACCGCTCAAATAGCTAATGGTGGATACAAAATTTATCCTAAAATAGTGGCAAATGATGACAATCAATATGCAGATAAGTTTACACCATTATATAAAAAGTCTCGAAATATTAAGATTGTTCAAGATGCAATGTTTAGTTCTACAAATGAAGTGAGAGGAACTTCTTACAGATCTCGTTTGGATGATCCTAAATATCGATTTGCTGGAAAAACTGGAACTTCACAGGTCAAGAAAATAACTGAACGAGATCGTGAGTTAGATCTTAAAACATTTCAAATTCCTTATGAGGAGAGAGATCATGCTTTATATGTAGCATTTGGTCCCTATAAAAGTCCAAGGTATGCGTTAAGCATAATTATAGAACATGGTGGATCTGGAGGAACTGTTGCAGCTCCTTTAGCTAAAAAATTATTTAAAATGATTATTGATAGACACGAAATTAGAAAAAATTACGATAACAAAAAATATTTGGATATCTAATGTACCAGTACAGAAGATTTAATAACAAAAATGGTTTTTTCCAAAAATTTGGAAATTTAGATTATATCCTTTTATCATGTCTTTTGATTCTTGGATTTGTTAGTCTTGCAACAATGTATTCTACTGACGGGGGTGAAGTTTTATTTCATACAAGAAGTCACTTCATAAAATTTGTTGTTTTCTTTTCAATGATGCTGGTGATTTCATTTATCAACATCAAATTTTGGTTCTCTCTTGGTTATTTATCTTATGCAGTTATTTTAGGAATGTTAATTTGGACTATAAATTTTGGTATTACTGCATCAGGATCTAAAAGATGGATTGATTTATATTTTTTAAATATTCAGCCGTCTGAATTGATGAAAATTTTTATTATTTTATGTCTAGCAAAATATTTTCATCGAATGAAAGCGCAACATGTTAACTCTTTTTATAGCCTATGTTTTTCCTTAATAATCATATTTGTTCCAATGAGTTTAGTAATTATACAACCAGATTTAGGTACTTCATTACTTATTGCAATAAGTGGAATAGTTGTATTGTGGTTTGCTGGATTAAATCATAAATATTTTTTTTATTCTTGTTTACTATCAATCATTTCATTGCCAATTATCATTTCTTTTCTAAAACCTTATCAAAAACTTAGAGTATTAACTTTTCTAAATCCAGATAGAGATCCTTTAGGAGCCGGTTATCAAATTATTCAATCAAAAATTGCTGTTGGATCAGGAGGTTTTACTGGTAAAGGTTTTCTAAAAGGAACACAAAGTTATCTAGAATTTTTACCAGAGAAACATACAGATTTTATATTTACCCTTTTTTCGGAAGAATTTGGTTTTATAGGGTCAGTTTTGTTACTTTTAATTTATAGTATAATAATTTACCGAGTTATCAGAATAGGTGCGCTTTCTAGAAGTTATTTTGCAAAATTATTTTGTTACAGCTTTGGAACATCAATTTTTATATATGTTGTAATAAATATGAGCATGGTTTTAGGTCTACTTCCTATTGTAGGTTCACCTTTACCGATAATGTCATATGGTGGTTCATCAATGTTAGCCACAATGATAGGATTTGGAATTGTGATGAGTGCCAAAACTCATAGTCAACAATCCATTGCATAAGTATAATTTGTCGCTTAATCTTAATTAATATTTCATTATATAGTCTTTGGATGAATAAACTTAAGATAGGTATAGTTGGAGCTGGTATTCAAGGTATTTCTAATGCTTTATTTTTGCAGAAAAAAGGTTTTGATGTAACGATATTTGATCGAGAAAATCCAGGAAGCCCTGTAGCATCTTACGGAAATGCTGGTCATTTTTCTCCCTATGCTTCATTGTCTTTAAATAGAACTGATATTTTACTAGATGTTCCTGCAATGTTAATGAGCTCAACAGGACCTCTTGCTCTTAAATGGAACTATGTTCCAAAAATGATCCCTTGGTTTATGAAATTTATATTGAACACCACAAAAAATAAAATGATGCACACTGCAAAAAATATGCATCAAATCTTAGATTTAGCCTTACCAGCCTATGATGAATTATTTGATGAAGTTGATATTGAAGGTTTAGTTGAAAACAAAGGAATTTTGTATATTTGGAACGATCAAGATTTGAAAAGCAGAGAATTAGAAATTAATGTTAGAAAGGAATTAGGAGTTCAGCAACAACTTGTGAATAAAAAAGAAATTCATGATTTAGAGCCTAATATAAAACCTTTTTATCATGCTGGTGTTTATTATCCTTACGCAAGACATGCAAGAAATCCAAAAAAAATCCTGCTTAAATTTTTTGATTTATTTCTTAAAAAGGGTGGGCAATTTAAAAAAACGGAAGTTAAAAGCATAGACTTTCAAGATGAACTACCAATCTTAAAAACGGAGTCTGAAAAATTTTCATTTGATAAATTGGTGATAGCCTGTGGAGCCTTTTCAAAAAAATTAACTGATAACTTAGATGAAAAAATACCTTTAGATACCGAGCGTGGTTATCATGTTCACTTTAAAGATTGCGACCATCTTTTACAAAGACCAGTTATTTTTTCAAATCGAGGATTTGGAATTACTCCAATGGAACAAGGATTAAGAGTTGTAGGCACTGTCGAGTTTGGTGGATTGAAAAATCCTTTATCAAAATCTCGTATTAAAAATTTGATTAATAACGCCAAGTACATGTTAGGAGATTTACCCGATCATGAAGATGAATGGTTAGGATTTAGACCAACATTACCCGACTTTTTACCTGTTATGGGTCCGTCAAAAAATCATAAAAATGTATTCTATTGTTTCGGTCATCATCATTTAGGATGGACATTAGGTCCAATATCTGGAAAGATTGTCTCCGGAATGATAGCTAAAGAAAACACCAATTTAAATTTAGCCCCTTATAGCTCAACCAGATTCAATTAGTAAAATGCAAAATACCAAAGCATATATCATGCTGGTATGCGCAACTTTATTCTGGGCTGGTAATTTTATGGTCGGCAAGTATGCTTTCTTGGTTGAGATACCTCCTCTAACTTTAGTGTTTTATCGATGGTTACTTGTTTGGATTATATTGTTACCTTTTACTTTTAAAGAAATAATTAAATATAAAGATACAATTTTAAATAATTTACCTTTATTATTTTTTTTGGGTTTTACAAGTGTTGGTTTGTTTAATTCTTTTACTTACTTATCTTTAATTCATACCCAAGTCATTAACGCATCTCTTTTTAATACGGCTATTCCAGCTATAATAATTTTGCTTTGTTTTTTATTTAAAGTTGAGCAAACTAATAAGTATCAAATTTTAGGGCTTATCATTTCAGTGTGTGGTATTCTAGCGATTATTACCAGACTTAAGTTGGATATTTTGCTTTCCCTAAATTTTAATAAAGGCGATTTGATAATGATAGGAGGTGTCATTACTTGGGGAGTTTATTCAACTCTTTTAAAGAAAAAAAAGTTTACTCTTCCGTTATTAACTTTAGTTCATGTTATTTGTACATTCGGTTTGATAACTGTGTTGCCCCAATTTTTATACGAATACTCTAGTGGAGAATTAATTAAGTTCGATATAAATTTAATCTACACTTTAATATTTTTAGCTCTTTTTCCTAGTATAGGCTCTTACTATTGTTGGGCAGGTGCTGTTTCTATTATCGGAGCAAACAGAGCAGGTATTTTTTTATCTTTAATTCCTTTGTTTAGCACCATAATGGCAATACTTTTTTATAACGAACAATTCAAATTTTTTCACTTGATTGGTGCAATTTTAATTATATTAGGTTTATTTTTATCAAATAAGGAAATTAAAAATGCTTAAAGTTGCTATTTTAGACGACTATCAAAATGTCTCTCAACAATTTGTTGATCTTGAAAAATTAGCAGGAAAGTACGAGATCAAAATTTTTAGTGAGCCTTTCGAGGATGAAGCAGATGCTCTTGATAAATTGTCTGAATTTGAGGCTTTACTGATTATGAGAGAGAGAACACCAATTACAAAAAACTTAATAGAAAATCTGACTAAATTAAAATTTATTATTACCAGCGGTTTAAAAAATAAGTCAATCGATCTTGTTTCCGCGAAAAAAAGAAAAATCATTGTTAGTGGGACGGATAGCAACATAAATCCAACACCTGAATTAACCTGGGCTTTGATACTTGGATTGGCGAGAAACCTTAAAGAAGAAATAGACAATATGTATCAAGGATATTGGCAGTCTACTATTGGAGTAGAATTAAAAGGAAAAATACTTGGTTTGATTGGTCTTGGAAAAGTTGGATCTCAAGTTGCTAAAATTGGAAAAGCATTTGGTATGCAAGTGATGGCATGGAGTGAAAATCTTAATTTAGATACCTGCAAAGAATTAGATGTTTTACCTTGTAGCAAAGAAGATTTAATCAAGAACTCAGATTTTTTATCTATACATGTCCAAGGGGGTGATAGATACAAAGACTGTATTACAATTAAAGAGATGGATAAAATGAAAAAAACAGCTTTTTTAATTAATACCTCAAGGGGACCAATCATAAACGAGGACGATTTAATAATTGCATTATCCACAAATGAAATAGCTGGAGCTGGGTTAGATGTTTACGAAAAAGAACCCTTACCAGAAAATAATAAACTCAGATTTTTACCAAATGTATTATTAACTCCTCATATTGGATATGTGACTGCTGAGAATTATCAGATTTATTACAGTCAAATGATCGAGTCTTTGGAGGCTTGTGTAAATGGTGAACCAATTCGTGTCATTGAATAATAATGGAATTACCAGTCGTTAATCATAAAGATTATTTTGCAAAAATTGGCGATGATCATAAATTTCCAATAAATAAATTTGGTGATCTTGCAGATTATTTAATAAGCAAAAAAATTGTAAAAAAATTTCACAAACCATATCCTTGCTCAATAGAAACTTTGAAGAGAGCTCATTCGGAGGAATATATTAACCATATTAAAAATAAAACCTTGGATGAAATTGGTATAAAAAAAATAGGATTTCCATTAGTGGATAGTGTAGTTCAAAGATCTTTTATAGCAACTGGTGGCACAGTTTTAGCCTCCAAGTTAGCGATAAATTATGGTGTAGCTTGTAATACTGCAGGCGGCAGTCATCATGCAAATTACCAAGGAGGTGCTGGTTATTGTGTTTTTAATGATGTGGCGGTGGCATCACAATATTTATTAGATAGAGGGTTAGCTGGAAAAATTTTAATTATAGATTTAGATGTTCATCAAGGAAATGGTAATTCAGATATATTTAAAGATAATAGAAATGTTTTTACTTTTAGCATGCATTCTAAATCAAATTATCCTGCAAAAAAATCTATTAGTGACTGTGATGTAGAGCTCGAAAACGACTTAGAAGATAAAGAATATTTAAAGATACTAAAATTTTATTTAAATCAATTAAATGAAGAAAATTTTGATTTTGTTTTTTATATCGCAGGTGTTGATATTCATTTTAATGATAGACTTGGAAAACTAAAAATTTCTGATGATGGGGTTAAAAAAAGAGATGAAATTGTTACCGAAAACTTTTTTTCAAAAGGAATACCTCTTTGTGGTGTTTTAGGTGGCGGGTATAATAAAGACGCTAAAAAGCTTGTAGAATTACATTCTTATTTACATCAATCATGTGCTAAATTAGTCTAATAGTATGAGTAAAAAGAACTCAAATTTAACTGCAGAACAAAAATTAGTTATGTTTGAAGATGGCACTGAGCCACCAGGTTCAAGTGAGTTAAATAATGAAAAGAGAGAAGGAAGTTATCACTGTGCAAATTGTGATGTAAAGTTATTTGACTCTAAAACTAAGTATGAAAGTGGATCAGGTTGGCCATCATTTTATCAATCATTGCCAGATGTTTTTGAAACTAAAACTGACCATTTAATAGGTTATGCAAGAACAGAGTATCACTGTAAAAATTGCAATGCCCATCACGGACACATTTTTGATGATGGACCTTTGCCAACTGGAAAAAGATATTGCAATAATGGTGTATGTTTAGTTTTTAAAGAGACCAAATGATTTAAATTAAAATGAGTAAAATAAAGTTTGTCTTTTATTTAATCTTAGCTTTTGTTGCATACAAAGGTTTTGTTGCATTTAAAGATTTTGAGATTGGTGTTGATAATCGTGTAGCAGAAATAGAGGAGAAAGCAGGTTTTGAGAAAGAGGGTGAAGTCATTGGTCTTATGATGTACTTAGGTAATCCTCCAGAATTAACAGAACATTTGTATACGGAAAACAGATCAAAATGTTTGGAAATGAAAGAAATAGCAGAAGAAACCTCGTTTGCGTATTATGAATGTGCGAGAGTAAATGCCGTAATTAGCGGCAAAAAAATTGTGAGTATAATTGAGGAGCTAGAAGTAATTGAATAATTAATAATTTAATAGATAAAACGCCAAAAGTAGATGTTATTCAGTTAAACTTAAAAGATGAAAATTAAGGTTAAATTTACTATAAATCGCTTTTATGTGTAAAAATTTAAAGCACCTAATTAAAATTATATTTTTTGTCATAATCTATCAAAATTTGGCTTATTCAATTGATATTGATGATGGTGGGGTTACTACCGCCAAACAAACTTTTACTTCAGCAAATACAACTATAACAATATCTAATTCATCTACATTAAGAAATTCACTAAATAATATGATTAACATTAATGGACAGGATAATGGAACAGTTATTATTGAGGCCGGTTCAACTGTAGAAACGACAGGAGGTAAATCAAATCCTATTAATGGTAATGCCGCTTCTGGCTTAACTATAACTAACAGTGGAACAATCAAATCAGCATCTTCCAAGGCTATTAATTTAACTGACGCAACAACTGGTACTACATTAACAAATAATAGCGGTGGAGTAATTGAGGCAAACACAAACACTATCTCCATGTTTGGCGGGTCGACTGACGATGTCACTATTCATAACAATGGAATAATTTTTGCTACCGATGATGATGATGATCAGACTAATACAATTAAAAGTCATGAAGATTCTACGAACATAACTATAAATAATAATAGTGGTGGACATATTTATCATACTTCTCAAGGTGCAGTTATCTATTTGGCGGGTGGTGCTACTTTAAATAACAGCGGAAAAATTGAAAATAAAGATGGTCCAACTGTAAATTCAATTGCTATGTTAGGATCAACTGGAGTAACACTAAACTTAAAGGATGAGGGTATAGTTATTGGAAAGATCAATATCGCAGGCTCTGGCCACACGATAAAAGTAAACCACGGTATGGGACGATCATATTATTATAATACTTCAGGTACAGGGACTTATGATTTAGAAGATCTTGATGGAAATATTATAGTCAAAGGCTCTGTTGGTTCAGTAGCACAAGGAGGAAATGAAATTTTAGATGAGCAACTTGGACATAAATCAATTAACTTAAGAAAATCAATTGGTAAATTTAAAAGAAGTGAACAATATTTAAATCAAGAAGATGCATGGACAGAGATGTTTACATCTTTTGAAAAAAGACAAGGAGAAAAAGAATCCTTAAGACTGGAACATAATAATTTGAGAGCTGGAGCAAACATAATTCAACCTGGGCAAAACTCAAATCAGATATTATCTATTGAAACTGGAAGACAAGAATTTGCTAAAGATCATAACATAGATCGTATTAGTTTATCAGCTGGTCTGCTGTTAGATGAAAAACAAACAAAATTTAATTCAAATTCTGAAACTTTTTTCGTAATTGGAGTTACGTTAAATAAAAGTACAAGAAGAATTCTTACAAACACAACCACTAGCGGATTTTTAGATATAGAGGATGAGTATTTTAATTATGATGCTGTTTTAGGAACTAAGTTTTTAAATTATATGATACCTGACATTAGCTATTCCATAGGTTACAGCTTCACTCCTAAACATGAAGAAAGTCACTTTTACAAATGGGAAAAAAAGGATTTTATAAACGCATCAATAGCATTCAGCGATGAATATTTGATTTTAAATGATGATAAATCAAAATTATATTTCAATTGGCTAGCTGATTTCAGAGAAGCAATTATGGAAGAAACTCAAGAGTTTCGTGTTAACAATGTATTAGCGGAGTATCAAGCAGATGATGATTTATCAAGAGAAATTACTATCACTGCTGGATTAGATTATGAATTTCAACCTTTAGACAATAGTTTATTTTCTATAAATTTAGATGGTCTTTATTCGAGCCAAGAGACCTTTGGTGCTCAAGCAAAACTATATTACAAATCAATATTTTAAATTATATCAAACAACGACCTATTCTGGTTAATTTGATGAAACTATATTATTGTTTTTTTATAATATCTGTGAATAAATAATAAAATGTTTGAAAAATTAGAAGAATTAGCCAAAAACAATAAAAAAATTTCTGATTTTCATATTAGATCAGGCTCTCCACTTGCTTATAGACAAACTGGAGAAATCATAATGGTTAAGGATGTTGTAGTTAAACCACAGGATCTAATCGATATGATGACTACAAATTGTAATGAGCATGAAACTAAAAAATTTCAAGACACCCACGAATTAGACTCTGCTGTTACTATAAGTGGGTTAAGATTTAGAGCTAATTTCTATAAAACTCTAAATGGTCCAGCAGCAGTTTTAAGGCGTGTAGAAAGCAAAATACCAGAGATGGGTCAATTTGATTTGCCAGATGTTCTTTATGATATAATTGATATGCATAAAGGATTAGTATTGGTTACTGGACCAACTGGATCTGGAAAATCAACTACGCTGGCTGCAATTGTTAATGAAATCAATAAAACAAGAACTGCTAATATTATAACTGTAGAAGATCCAGTAGAATTTATTCATACTGACCAAAAAAGTATAGTTTCTCATAGAGAAGTAGGAAAACAAACACAATCCTTTGCAAGCGCATTAAAGGCTGCTCTTAGAGAAGACCCTGATGTTATATTAGTAGGTGAGATGAGAGATTTAGAAACTGTAAGTTTAGCTTTAACTGCTGCAGAAACTGGACATTTAGTATTTGGAACACTTCATACTAGTGGAGCACCCAATACAATTAACAGAATTATTGACGTATTTCCTCCAGAGCAACAAGCTCAAATACGTGCACAATTATCAACATCTTTAAAAATGGTTGTAACTCAAAGATTATTAAAAACTAAAGATGGACTCGGTCGAGTTGGTGCTTTTGAAGTAATGAAATGTAATGCTCCAATACAAAACTTAATCAGAGAAGCAAAAATTCATCAAATACCAAGCATCATGCAGACTGCAGTAAAAGATGGAATGATCACGATGACAAAATCGTTGGAGAATCTAGCTCAAGCAGGAAAAATTGATGCACTCAACACCAAAGAAAATTAAAGGTTTTACAATTTTAGAGGTAATAATTGTTCTTTCACTGGTAGGAATAATTTCAGCAATAGGTATTCCACAATTTAATTCTTGGAATAAAGACAGAGTAGTAAGAGCTGAAGCAGAAAGAGTAAGAGATATAGTAACTAGTATTACCTCCCAAGTTCAAAGGGGATTATATGGATTTGGACAGTTTCAAGTAGACGTTACAGGAGCCAATGTATCTTTCAGTACTAACGGAATGTTAATGGCCAACATTGCAACAAGAGTTTTTCGAGATGGTACAGATGTATGTCTATCTGGCGATCTTGCTGAAGATTACTGGGATCATTTTGGTACTGATAGACAAAATGCAGAGGTCAGATTTTATCAAACAGATGAAATTAAAGTCGATATAACAAATGGTGTTGTATGTTTTTCGAAAGATGGTTCTTTATTTAGTGGTGGTTTAGATTTTGGTGATAACGCGGAAGTAGTTGAAACTATTTTTATTTGTTCCCGTAATACTGAAACTTGTGAGGACCCAGAAGGAGAAGGAGAGGACATCGAATTAACTGGGACAGAAGAAGGGGGTGCTCAACCAGAGGAAGCGGATGACGATGACGATGACGATGACGACATTATTTATGTTGTTAGCTGGTCAAGATTTGGTAACGTTAAATTAGAGAAATGGAATTCAAATTCAAGTCAATGGATAGTTCAATAAATGAAAAATATTAAGCAAAAAGGTCTGACTATAATAGAAGCATTGATATCAACTGCTCTGATAGGAATAGGTTTTATAGCCATATTTCAAATGGTAAATTTTTCTGTAACTTCCATAAATACTTCTGGTGAAAGAACCAAAGCAAACTTCTTATCGTCGATGATAGCTGAGGGTTTTATCGGTTATAAAGATTCGATAGGTGGTTTGAATAACGTAGATAAGGAAGAGATTTTTTTCAAGGATGGAAAAGCTTTTATTAATAAAGATGATGAGGACGTTAGGTGTCTCAAATTTTCAGAATATTATATGGCGCTTTCAAGAGGAAATAGGCCTCAATGCTCAACATCAACAGGGGGAGAAGAACCAGAAATGGGGGATAATCCAGGTTGGAGTAACCACGCCTATACAGCTGGAACAGTTACACCTGGATCACTAAAATTTGATAATTGTGATCAAAGAGCCGCCAGCGGTTACAACAAAGATAATTTAAAACCAATTCATGGACCAGGAGCTCAAACAGACGAAAATGTTGTAAATAATAAAGTGATCAAATGGACACGTATGTTAGGAGAAGATAGATCAATACGGTGCAAAAGCAAAAAAGATTTTAAAACTGTTGATATGTTTGAAATGTGTATTTGGGATTGTCAAATATTTAATCCTAATATTTATGATGAAGCAATGTATGTTGGAAGAATTCAAATAAACTTGAACGATGGTAAAAAAAGAAAATTTTTATATTTTCAATCAGATTATAAAATTAAAAATACTTATTCAGATTATATTTCATCAGAAGGTGATCGAGATGATGATGAACTAGAGGGGTTCGGTGGCTAGATATAAAAATAATATTACTGGATTTACATTAATCGAAATTCTAATTGGAGTAGTTATTTCTGCGATTATGATGGCAGCAATGTTTACGACCTATACTGTAGTAAGCAATTCATACAGTCAAGTAAGTGATGTAGCTGGAATAAGTAGATCAGGTAGAGACATTGTTACACTAATGATGAGAGATATTAGATTGGCAGGCTTTAAGTATCATTATGGTACTTTTTCAAATGCAAATACAGACTATCCAAAAAGAGATTATCTTGAATTTGTGGCTGGTGATACAGAGGCAACAAGAGCAGACAGTCATGCGCCAATAATAATTTATAAGAATACATTAAATTACGCAGATATTGAGCCTGACCTTGATGCAGGAGGATCGTATGTTCAAGGGTTAGATGGAAAACATAATCCAGATGATTTTTGTTGCGATAGAATTCACATTGTTTATGGAGACTTTGTTGAAGGAGATACTGCTCAACCTTACAAAAGATATAAAATTACTTATTATGCTGTGCCGATGCAAAGAGTATCTAGCAAAGAATATGGGGTAAACGAGGAGGATCCAACAAAATATTACGGATTATATAGATCTAAAAGTAGTTGGATCCAACCATTGGGTGATGACACTGGTGGAGAATGGGTTCATGACTCTGAAAGTGGTGAGTGTCTAGATTGTTATCGTGCAGAACTAGTTCGAGAATACTTAGAAGATATGGAATTTATAGCGTTAGATGAAAATGGAGTGATGGTTGAAGCTCTACCTTCAAATATGGAAAAAATAATGAGTATAAGAACAATAGATTTAAGATTAACTTTTAGATCGTCTTCACAAAAAGGATATTTCAAAAATAAAATTAATAGAATGGTAAAATCTTTTACAGATGAGAGAACTAAACAAATTGATACCAGATTTCATAGAGACACAATTTTTCTGACTGTACATACAAGAAATATTGGAGGAGGAGATATTTAATGAGACAAAATTCTGAAAAAGGTTTCGCTTTAGTTTTATCACTTGTCCTTTTGCTAGTGATGTCTTTGATGGGTGGAGCATTAATTGTAGTAGCCTCTGGAGATCATAAAAACAATAATACAAGTGACGAGTATCAACAAACTTTTTATGTTGCAGAAACTGCTTTAATAGAAGGTGAAAAATATATTGTTGATAATTATTTGGGACACTGGATCTCATCCAAGGATGATTTAGTTTATGATGAAGTAGGTGATGATTTCTTTGATAGTACCTGGAGAAATAGATGTGAGCGAGAAGACGAAGATCTTGCTAGTTGTGCCAAGAGTGATGAAGAGACAATTGAACTTACTGAGTTAAAGAATGCAAGGAAAACAAAATTTGATGATTACAGAGATAATTTAGAATTTGGAGAAATTGCAGTTAAGGATGATGCACCAATAAGTTTAGCAAGAAATGATTGGGGTAAAGGAATCATGTATAATACTGTTGAAATAGATAGGGACGACATGTCGTTATGTATGCAAAGTTTCAAAAATTTTAAAACATCAGATCCCCCAATTAAAATTGCATATGAGTTACCAGATGATCATCCAAGACTTGGAGATTTTTGGAATATTGTTGGCCCAATTGTTACAGCTAATCATTTAATTGAACTTAATACGCCTCGTTTAGGATTTTCTGCAGCAGAACAGGCAAGAGTATTAGAGCAAGAAAGGGAATATTTAAGAAGGTTTAGATATACGTTTTTTATCCAACATGTGGGGTATTCAACTTTTCGTGGAGGCACAGTTATGGGTGGGAGTGTCAGAACCGCATCAGCTGCTGATATGGCAAGACAAGGCTCAGCCTACAAAGTATATGGATGTGGTTTAATGTTTAACCGAAATATGACCAGGGTGAACATCATAGTCCCTTTGACATCAATGACTGTTATGCCATATTAACGTATGATCAAAAAAATTAATTTTAAACTCTTAATATTTATATTCCTCTTATCTACTTCATATTCAATGTCTAGCGAATGTGAATTAGAATTCGATATAGGTGATAATGTTGAAAAAATATTTAATGATATGGGTTTAGAAAAAGAAAGCATAATTGAAGAAACTTATCTTGATTATTACGAACAAGAAACAAATTACGTGTGTCCTGATAGTGGTATGAATGGTGGGATTATGCAAGTTTATATAAAAGATAATGAGGTAATAGGCATTAAATTTAAAAACTTCACCTATGATGAGGAGAATTTTAATGAAGATAATTTGATCTATTATTATGTTAAAAAAAATTTTAAAATCCAAGAAGTGGAAAAAATTAGCCCTATAGATACAAATGGAGGAGCTAGTTGGAAAGTAACGGGAAAATTCTACATTTATGATAAACTTTATGTGAAGGAAAAATTAAAATTGGCAGAGGAGTTACTAATAACAAATGAAAAATTCTTTTATTCATATTTTTAATGATAAATAAATTTAAAATAATTTTTATAGGCTTTTTAATTTCACTCTTAAATATTACTGGAGTTGGAATTGCTAAACCTTTGCCACCGGGATCTGGAGCAGGAGATATTCCAGCGAATATACTTATACTTTTAGATACTTCAGCTAGTATGAATGCAAATCCATTGGGAGGAGACACCTTAGAAGTTGTAGGCGATGTTGTTTTATTAAATAGCGGCGATGTTCTTGTTGGGCAAATGAATAATGGTGGCATCGTTAAAATGAATTATGATGATGAGGAATTTGATAGGGATTTTGGTACCAACGGATCAGTCCGTGCAAATAAAACTATTACCACTTGTGCTTTAGAGTATGGTACGAGCCAAGCTTATGGCTTTTCAACAGTTACAGCTATGGCCAAAGCATCAAATGTAAAAGATCACACGGGTGAGGCTATATATGTTTCAGGTCCAGACGCTAAAGTAATCGGGATGGATGCAGATGGAAATTGTTTAGAAATCATATGGGGTGGTGAATTGGGTAGAACTCATTTTAAAAAAAAAGATAAGTTTCATCCTAAATCTTTAACAATCAGATCAATTGGTGGAGAGGATCACCTTCTAATTTCATCTATGGAGATATGGTGCTTTAAGTATAAAAATCATAAAAGATGTAAAAATAATTCTTATAAACATGATTTAAAATTGTATTCAAAAAATTTGACTACTGGAACTGTTAAACAATATAACTTAAATGACAAATATAGGCAGGCCCTTCAGCACACTACTTCAATGACCATAGATCTTAATGGAGAGTATTTATATTCATCAGCTAATGGATTTATATATAGAATAAAATTAAAAAAAGATGGTGATAATTATACTGTAGATGGAGATGTTTATAAATTTGAAAGAGCTCCAGGAAAATCAGATTATAATACAGCCTCTCAAATAGAAATTGATCCTCAGGATACAAATGTAATGTATGTTTCAAGTGCAAACTCAAGCTCACTGCAAAAGCTAACAATTTCAAGTGATAAAAATACTTTAACACAGAGTATTATAATTGGTGGAGCTGACGACAACAATCAAACGCCTGCTGCGGCGGCTAACGATGATGAAAGTACATTAATTAACATGTTTAGAACAAATGCCTTGTTTGTAGGAACAGATAGAGTTTGGACTGGTGGTGATAAAGTTTCTATACAGGAATATGATGTTAGCGCAGACAGAATTAAATGGGTTGATGAAATGGGATCTAGTAGATTAAGTAGGATTGACGGGGCGATCAAAGCCATAAGAGCAGTAGTGACGGACAGTTCTTTATTACAAGGCGCTCGATTTGGATTTGGTGAATGGAATGCTGGAGAAGTAGAAGTAAAAAAAACTGGTAAGGCAAGCAGCTTATGGATAAAAAATGGTGATTATGCATGTAACTGCGAAAAGAAGAAACCAGGTGCACCTAAGCATGTGCAATGCAACCCAAATTGCAATTATTATCAACATGGTGGATGGAAAGGCGATCATCCACTAGGAAGAACAGCTCAATGCACTAATAACTCTTGTATAAGAGTGGGTATAGATAAAAATAACTCTCAACTTATAATTAATAGACTTAACACCTTAAAACCAAAAGGTATTAGATTTGGAACTGATGCTAGAGCTTTTGCGCAACTTGCATATGGTTATTACTCTGATGATAAGGTTGTAGATAGAGAGGGTAAACAATTAGCTCCACAGAACGCATCTGAAAGAATAGAATGCCAACAAAATTATGTAATTGTAATTGGTGATGGCGCGTGGAGAAACCATGATTATGCTGAACAAAAAATAAGAGATTTAAGACTTGAGAGAGGTGTCAAAACTTTAGTTATTGCTTATGGCAAAGATATCAGCGAAGGAGGAAAGACAAAATTCCAAGAAATTGCTATTGCAGGTACTTGCGATAGTGAAAATAGTTCTGATTGCAGAGATAGAATAGATGCTGAAACTCCTGGTGATTTATTGACTAAGTTAAAAAGTGAAATTGAAAGAATAGTGGCGAGCAGATTGTCATTTACAGCTCCATCTATTACTGCAGAATTATCTGGGGAAGAAGGTGGAAGTTTATTTCAAGCACAATTTAAATATGCATTACACGGTGAATGGGAAGGTACACTTATAAGAAAGCATGTAAGAGAAGATGGAACAATTGTAGATGATGTGGCTGATCAACGTGTTTACGATGTTGCATCAATAATTCAGGGGCAGGCATTAAGTGATAATAGAGATATTTGGACTGTATATGAAGGTTTAGATTATACATCAGACTATAATAATTTTACTGAAGATAAAGCTGATACCTTAAATGGACTATTTGGTCTTTTTGGTGATGTTGTTCCAAATTTTCATAACTCTTCCTCGTATTGTGGACCTAAGCTTGCAAACGTTGAAGGTTTAGATACTAACGCTGATGATATTAAAGGACTAATTAATTTTGTAAGAGGAAAAGATTATTTTGCTTACGGAGGCTGTGATAATACTAATAATGTGAGAGCATCAGTCCTTGGAGATATTTACCATTCACAAATTATAGAAGTTGGAAGACCTAAAGCAAATACAAACTTTACATCTACACACCAAGAGGCGTACTGGAGATATATTAATAATTATGATACTTGGGCAAGAACTGTTGTTCGAGATGATGTAATGTATTTTGGTGCAAATGATGGAGCACTTCACGCAGTAAGAACTGGTACAGGAAAAATAAGATATGGTGGAGATATTGGTCAAGAACTTTGGGCATTTGTTCCCCCATTCATTGCTGCAAAGTTACCGACTATAGTAAATGAGGGATTAAATGATGTTCTCGGGCAAGGAAGAGGAGGTACCAATGCTATCTTTGCAGTTGACGGATCGCCAGTTGTTCACGATGTTTATATAAAAGGATTTAGATTAGGTGACGCAGGAAATATTATGGAAGAAGACTCAAAAAGCTGGCATACGATTTTATTTATTCCATATGGAAGAGGTGGACCCGGATTCTCAGTTTTAGATATTACAGATCCGGAAAATCCTATTCATATGTATTCCATTTACAATGATAGAGCAAATGGAAGAGTTTTACATTCAGATGAAAATGGAATGATTACTGCTTATCCTTATGGAAGTGAAACTTTAAGCATAGACCAATCTTTAGAAGCTATTACTGCAAGAAGAATCGAACAGCAAGCGCGAGATGCAGATATACTTTTAGATGCGGATGGAGATGATTTCACTAATAGAGATACAAAATCTTCATGTATGTCAAATTCAGATGTCGGCACAGATGCGAAATTTTTCAATGCTAGCTATGATGATGGTAGCGCATGTTACTCAGGATTAACATTCACTTTTATTACTGATTCTTTAGAAAATTTGACTACAGTAGATGCATCTAAATTTACTGTGATTTTTGAAAAAGACGGATCAATTACAGAGGTCCCAGTTGCAAAAGTAAATAGACAGGGCAGTGAAGTTGAATTTACCTTCTCTTCTGAAATGGTTTATAATGCAAGTACAGGCTTAACTTCAGATAAAGAAGATGTTCCTTTCACAATTATGCTACCTGCAGGACTGGAAGCAGAGAATATAGAGTATGATTACTCTATGCTAGGTGAGACTTGGGCAACTCCAAGAATAGTAAGAATACCAACAACAAAAAGTGGTTCTTTAAATGATGATAACTATGTAGCCGTTTTACCCGGCGGCTTTGGTGCTACTAACGGCATAGGTTCTAATCTGTTTTTAGTTGACCTTGAGGATCCAGCCAACAATGGAGGGGCTATATTTGGGTCTGATGATAACCTAGGTCCAATAAAAATTGCTGATGTACCTGATAACGGTATAATCAATTCTGTTACTGGTGATCCTGTTGTTGTGACTCCTGATACATTTAGAGGCGTGCCTTGGAGAGGTGCTATGGTTTACATTAATGATTTAGAAGGAAAAGTTACAAAGATTAATTTAACAAATCAGCAAAAGGATAATTCAGAAATTGATATATTTGATCAAAGAACCTTATTTAATATAAATGC
This sequence comes from uncultured Pelagibacteraceae bacterium, assembly GCA_902541825.1. Classification (GTDB taxonomy): domain Bacteria; phylum Pseudomonadota; class Alphaproteobacteria; order Pelagibacterales; family Pelagibacteraceae; genus Pelagibacter. The sequence goes on from CACBRY010000002.1 coordinate 24,395, forward strand.
AAACGATATAAATCAAAGAGTGAGTTACTTTGGTATGGAAGCTGCATATGGTCAAAGTACAAGAAATTTATGGTTGTTTGGTGGAACTGGTGATTTTAGAGATGTTGGTGCTAGGATTGATGGAATGGATAACTTATTATTTGGTATTAGAGATGTAGACTTTCCGAATTTTATTCATGGTGAAATCAAAGTTCCAAAAGCATCCTCTGCAGATGAAAATGGAAATTCTAATTTTACAGAAGGAGCTCTTAAAGCGATTGCAAACGCACCTATTGTTGATGACAAATTCCCAGATCTAGCTGATTGTGGTTATACAAGAGGTAGGAACAGAATGGAGGATTGTCCTGGGGCAGGAAGACTTGGATGGATATTTAAACTTGATAACCCAGAATTTAATAAAAATCCAAAAGGAGATGCGAATAATAGATATAGAAAGGCTACAGCAATACCAACTATTTTTGGTGGAACTGTTTACTACCCTGTTTATGAGCCACCGCCAAAAGGAGAAACAACTTGTAGTGTTGGTAAAGCATTTATTTGTGCAGCTGATGATGAGTGCGGTATTAATCAAGCAGAAAAAATTCAGTTTGCAGAAAAAAATGTGAGATCTGAAAGTGAATTTGATGAAAGAGCAGGATGTTATTTTTTACAAAAAGGAATTCTTTCACAGTTTGTAATTTCAGGAAATAAACTGTTTGCTAACGTAACAACAGAGTCGGATGATCAAGCAGATACCTTAGTAACCTTGTTAGGAAGTGATAAAGATATTCAAGTGTATAGAGGTAGCTGGCAAGAAAACTTTTAATTAAAATTAATTAATAAGCATTAAGAAAATAAAATTTCATTTCTCTCAGATCATATGTTTTATAAAAACATAGAGTGTTATGCCAAGAATTATATACGGACCAAATGGAATTTGAGATGACAAGTTTTTAGATTTGTTAATCAATGATGGCAAAGATAATCCTAAAGCTATTACGGATGATAGAAATAATACAAAAGGTATTGAAACCCAGCCAAACCAAAATCCAATAGCCGATAATAGTTTAGCATCTCCTAAACCCATACCTTCTTTATTTCTTACTTTTTTATATACAAAAATAATTAACCATATAATTAAATATCCAATAACACCTCCAATTAATGAATTGATATAGTTTGGAAATAAAAAATTATCTAAATTAGGATCAAATGATTTTATAAAACCAATAAACATTAATGGAAATGTTAAAGAGTTTGGAATAATGAAATGTTTTAGATCAATAAAGAAGATAATAACAAAAAAAACACTTAGTATTACTAGTAATAATGAGGTGATGCTAATTCCATAGAAATAATATATAATAGTAAATGAAATTGCAGTTATTAGTTCTACAATAAAATATTGAAAGCTAATCTTGTAGTCACAGTTTCTGCACTTTCTTTTTAATAATAAAAAGGAGATTAAAGGAATATTATCGAACCATTTGATTGTTTTTTGACAACTAGGGCAAAAAGATCGAGTAAATATAACACTTTTATTCATGGGTAAACGATGGATACAAACGTTAGAAAAACTACCCCAGATGCAGCCTAAAACAAAAAATAGTACGAAAAACACTAATTAAATTTTAAATTGGGAGGCAATATTAATAATTCCGTCAATACAGTATTGAATAAGCACAACAGCGTCTTGCAAATGTATGTAAAGACCAGGAGTATTAATTATGATTTCCATAAAGGTTTAAATTATCAAAAAAAAAGTGTAATTCCAAATACAAAAATGTTTTTTAGACAAAAAAAAATTGAGCCAAACAAAGAAAACATAGCCTTAAATGAAGATTTAGCAATTATTACAAAAATGAATCAAGAGTTTGCAACATCTCTTGATTTAAAAGAAACTTTACAGACTGCTCTCGAAGTAATTATAAAAAGAATCGATGCGCAGGCTGCAAATATTTTTTTAATTGATGAAAAGAAACAAGTTTTTCAATGTATCGCTTCGAAATATCAATCGTATCTAGATGAATATGAAATACCTTTAACACAAGGTGTAATGGGTAAAGCAGTTTTACAAAAAAAATGTATAAGAGTTGGAAACGTTCGAAAAGATGTAAGAGAAATTGCAGAATTTTATTTTGATTTAGATAACAAAACAAATTTTACAACATATTCTGTTTTATGTTCACCACTCATTGCAGCAAATGAATGTATTGGAGTAATTCATTGCTTAAATAAAAAAAGTAATTCAAAATTATTTGAGGAGAGTGATAGAAAATTATTAGAAACTTTATCAGCACCTGCAGCATTAGCAATTAGAAATGCAAAGATGGCAAAAGAACTCGTTGATAAAAATAGAATTCAAAAAGAAATAGAGATTGTAGGTGAAATACAAAAAACTTTATTATCAAAAAACAAAAAAGAAAATTTTCCTATTGCTGGAATAAATATTCCGGCAAAGATTGTATCAGGAGACTTCTATAATTTTTCTGACTTAGGAGATGGAAAGTTTGGTTTTGGTGTTGCAGATGTTTCTGGTAAAGGAATTAAATCTTCTTTGTTGATGTCTAAAGCATCAAGTTTGTATAGATGTCTTAGTAAAACAATTTATTCTGCATCTGACTTGCTAGATCTTTTAAATAAAGAAATATGTGAAACAACTTCACGTGGGATGTTTGTAACAATGTTAATTGGAATTTATGATAGCAAAAAAAATGAATTACTTTTATCAAATGCTGGTCACGAACCTCCACTTATCTTTTCTAGGGATGGAAAATTTTCTAATCATACAGAAGCAGGACCACCTTTAGGTATAATGTCAAAAATAAAATATAAAGAGACAAAAATTAACTTTGCAAACAGCTCAATGTATGTTTTCACTGATGGAATTACTGAAATTAAAGATCCAAATGGAGAAATGTTAGGTGCAGATGGTTTTCAAAATTATATTATTAAACATAAAGACAAACCAAATCATGAAAGATTAAAAATAATTGTTGAAGATATAATTAAATCAGGAAAAATTCAGAAAGATGATCTAACAATTCTTGTTGTGGATGGAAATTAGTAGAAATGTTAGGTGTAGATAGTTTTCAAAATTAAATTATTAAACATAAAGACAAACCAAATCATAAAAAATTAAAAATAATTTTAAAAAAAATAATTTAAACACGGAAAAGGCAGAAAGATTGCTAAAAAATTATTATTTTGATAAAAATTAATTGAAATTCAGAAAAAATTTAAAAATTCACCTCAAATTAGAAAAAAAACATCAATTTTGAATTGTATTTTTAAGTTTTTTTGGATTTAATCTTAAAATTTCATTTTAAAGGTGTGTTCCCATGATAAAAGGTATAAAAAATTTTATCTTTTTTTTTCTCTAACACAAAAAAATTTTACTCTAACACAAAAAAAATAAAAATTAGAAAAAATTAGAAAAATGTTGTAAATACAAGCTTTTTTAAATTTTGTTCAATTTTAATAACTCTAACACAATTCTTTAAAATTTAATTGTGTTAGAGTCGAATTCAATAGTCTTAAAATATTTCAAATAATATTTTAAATGTCATTTTAGCGAAAATGGCTAATTTATTAGCTTTTTTGACATTTTAGACAAATTTTTTTAGTCTTAGGTAAGTTTGTGTTGGACAATATTATATTTTGTGTTAGAGTTTTAGGAAAATTGTGTTAGAGAAATAGAAATTTTGAAAAATTATGGATGATAAAGAGAAAGAAAAATTTGGTGTCATTATAGACAAACAGAATCAATCTGAGAGTGAACAACCAAAAGTTGAAGAAAAATCTCCAGAAAATAAAAATATCGAGAGTGAACAACCAAAAGTTGAGGAGCAAGCTCCAGAAAATGAAATTTTAAAGACTGAAAACGAAAATATTGGTGTTTCAGACGTTAAACAAGCTGAAGATGAAAATAAAACTGAAAACACACCTCAAAATCAAGATCAATTTTCTGATGATGATGCAAATAATAATTTATCCTCGGCTGAACCAACAAATTTAAATGAAAATATTAATAATAATGAAAACAATGATGCTGAAAAGATAAATAAAGAGAATAGTAATGAAGAAGAAAAAAAAGATCATCAAGTAATCCATAAAAAAGATGGGAGATTACATATTTATGTAAGACAAGATAAGTACAAAGGGGAGCTTAAATCTAAAAATTGGGTCGGAAGAATTTATTTAGATGGTAAACAAAAAATTTTCTCCTCGGGTACACCAAATTTAGATGATGCAATACCAATTTTAGAAAAATGGTTTGATGATTTACACGCACAAAAAGAAAAAGAACAAAATAACAATGATCAAACTGAAAGTAGTGATAAAACAAAAATTGAAAACATACAGTCGGAACAAGTTAAAGAAACTATTTCTCCCAATATTGATACAACAACTTTACAAAATCAAAATAATGAAAATTTAAAAAGTAATTTAGAAAATATTTCTACAACTAATCAAAATAATCAAAACGAAGATCAAAAATCAAATGTCACTACAAGTTTATTAGATAAATTAAAAAGTATAAAATTAAAAAAACCTGAGTTTGGAAAAAAAGATTCTATAAAATTATCTGGTGGTAAATCAATATCTGATATTAAAAATAAACTTGGTGGTTTCTTTAAATCTAAAATTGGAAAATCTTCTGTTCAAGGTGAAGAAATTGTTGGAGTAGAACTTACTAATAAAGAAATAAGACTTGCCCAGATAACTTCAAACAAAGCAAATCAGTGGATACTCGAAAAATTTTATACTCATAAAGTTGACTTACCTGAAGATGCATCAGTATTAGATAATGCAGATAAAATGGGTGAGGAATTATCTCTTGCAATACAAAAATCAAAAATTGCAACACCAAACGCTGCAATTGCAATACCAGTTACGAGTGCAATTATAAGAGTCGTAACTGCTCCATTAATGACAGATGAAGAATTACAAAAAGCAATAGACACAAATTCGTTATGGGAAAACTTGGTTCAACTAACTGATAACTTAGATGATTATTCAATATTCCATCAAGTGATTAATAAAAACGATAAAGAAAATACAATGGATATTTTATTTGTAGCTTCAAAATTGGCAGATATTAATAATTACACATCTATTATAAAGAGAAGTAGCTTAAATCCAGTTATAATTGACGTTAAATGTTTTGCACTTAAATCAGCTGTTGACCAAATAAATCAAATTTCAAAAAATGCTGAGGATGCAAATTTAACGGCAGTTCTAGAATTTGGATTAGATGAAAATTATTTAATGATATTATATGAAAATAACCCAATAATTACTGACATTTTTATAAGAAACCAAGATAGAGAAATTTTACAAAATTCACAAGATCAAGAGGAGAAAGAGGCTTTAGTAAGAAGATTTATTACTCAAGTTAAGCAAGCAGTGCAAGATTTTGAGACAAAATATGAAAAAAGAATAAGAAATATAAAAGTAGTTTCTGATTTAGTTAATGTAGAAGATTATTTATCTACTTTTAGAAAAAGTATGGCCAATGTTGGCTTCAATTTATTTGATCCAATAGATGGATTAAAAATTCCACAACAAAATGTTGAATCAACAAACTTACAAAATAGATCTTACTTATCTACAGTAATAGGTCTTGCTTTTAGAAAATTGGATGTGTTTGGTTATTATAAATTTGTAACAGCAGTAAAAAATATCAACCTTCTTCCTGACAGAGCAGGTATGATAAAACAGAAAAAAATGAAAGCATTTTCTAAATTTGCTTTCAAAGGAGTAGCAGGAGCTGTTGTTGCAATTTATACTTTATTGTTCGGATTATCATTTTGGCAAATTTATTCCTACAATTCAAAATTACAAGATTATGATAAAATTGTAAAAGAACATAAATTAAAAGAAAAACAAAAAAAGAAATTTAGTAAAGAGTTAGGTGTAATGACTAAAACATTACAACTAAGTAAAACTCTTAAGTCTAACAAAAGTTTAAGTTATAGATACTTGGCACAGATAGCTATGAGTGTACCGAAAAGAGTAAAATTCAATTCTATACAATATGATGGAAAAAAATCTATTGTTCTTCTAGGCTCTGCTGCAACTGATCAAGATATATTAAAATTAGTAAACAATTTAAATACTCAAAAGTTAGTACAACAAGCGTCCTTGGGTTCTATGAATTTACCAAAATCCAAAGCTGGGTCTAACACGAAAAAAAGATTTCAAATTTTAGTGCAGGTAAAAGGATAAATTTTATGGATTTAAAAAATATCGATTTAAAAAATATCAAAATTGATGATCTTGTATCGAAAATTAAGACTATTGAAAAAAAAGTATTAATTAAAATTGGTATCGGTGTTGGTTCAGTTGTTGTTTTCTTAATTATTTATTATGCCATTTTAAGTCCAATAGTTGAAAAAAAGAAAATTCAACTAGAGGATATGAATGTAAAAAAAACAGAGATTACAAAATTTAATAATGATATCGTATCAATTAAGAAGAAGATTAAAAAAGTAAAACCAGAATACGAAAATTACTCAACACTTTTTCATTCAAAAGCAGAGGTTGAGGGTCTTTATCAAACTTTAAGTGAATATGCTTCAATAAACGGATTAATTATTTCCAAAATAAATAAGGGCACCCCTTCAGCTGTTTCTAAAAGCTCTTTATCAAAATCAAAAAAGAAAAAGAAAAAAAAGAAATCGAAAAAAAAACAGACACAGAAAAAAAGTATCGCTTATTACAGGATACCGGTTAGTTATGAAATTAAAGGCAATTTCCTTGGATATATTAAGTTTAAAAGACAAGTCTCCCTTTCTCAAAAGATGTTAAACTTTGACAAAGAATCCATAAAAGTGCTAAAAGGGGATACAACTAACGCGATAGTTGTAACAGGAGTATTAACAATAGTGGGGTTACCAGATGAGTTTTTTTAGAATTGCTCTTTTGACTTTATTATTAATGTCTTTTCCCAAAATTGGCTTGGCTGATAGTCATGAAGAACCATTGCCTTTAAATGACCCATTTGCGGGTGATGATGGAACCGCCAGCTCAATAGTATCGGATGTTACTCAAAAAGAGGAATTAATGAATTTGAGTAAATATAAATTAGTAGGAGTTTTTAACGGCTCTATAAAATCGTTTGCAACTTTTGTGGATGAGTCAGGAGAATTTATAACTCTTGAAGAGCAAGAAGAATTATCAAATGGATTAAAATTAGTTGAGGTAAATATTAAAGAGGCAATATTTCAAAAAGGTGTAGACAATTTTATATCCCTTAACTTTAAAAACCAAATTAGAGAAAAAAATGAATTTTAAATTTATTACACCCACAATTTTATTATTAATTTTTTTAACTGGATGTACTACAGATGGTAAATTTAAAAAGGGTGGATTTAAACATAACACACCACTAATAAAAGAAGATATAAGAATAACAGGAAAAGAAACTGTTGATAAAACAGTAGAACTAGGACCTCAACCTATCGAGGGTGATGTAATAAAACTTGGAAAGAGAAAACAAATATCTTCTCAACAAAAAACAAATTACCTATTAATTCCTGAAAGTTATAAATCCTTAAAACAAAACGTATCATTTAAGTTTCAAAACTTAGATTACAAAGAGGCCATGAATCTTATGGCTCAGGCAGGGAATATTAACATTTTAGTTGGTGAGGAAGTTGCAGGGTCAATAAACGCACAATTAGTCGATGTTCCATGGGACAAAGCTTTTAATGCAATATTAGATTTAAAAAATTTTGCTGCTGACTTTGATGTTTCAAGTAATTTAATTAGAGTTCATTCCCCAGCTAATTTGACAGCACAGGAAAGTACTAAATCAGCTCGAGCTTCAGCAGTTAAGAAAAAAGTAGAACTAGAGGACTCGGTTGAACCAATAATTTCAGAGATATTTAGACTTTATTATATAACTCCAGCGGAAGCAAAAAAAACTTTAACAGAACTTTTCGCATCAATTGATGATAATTTTTCACCAATCAAAATTACCGAAGAAAAAACAACAAGATCTGTTATTGTAAGAGGAAAAGAAACTGATTTAGATATTGTTGATAAAATTATTAAAGAAATAGATGTAAGAACTAAACAAGTTTTAATAGAGGCATTTATTGTTGAGGCCAATTCTGATTTTGAAAGAGCATTAGGCACAAGACTTGGCGGATACTATAATAGACAAGGAAGAATTATCGGAGGTGTACAAAATGCAAGTACTGGTGATGGACCAGCTAATGCAGGTACAGCAGTTCTTGGTGCAGCTACTGATAGTCTCACAGATTTTTCTGCTGCAGGAGCTACTAGTGGTATTGGTATTTTAAAAAAGACGGGTTCAGCAGTACTTAAAGCAGAGATTACTGCTCTAGAGACGCAAGGTTTAGGCAAAACAATTTCAAATCCAAAAGTATTCACTTTAGATAATCAAGTTGCAACAATTACTCAAGGTGAGGAAATACCTTATGCATCTAGCGGTGATGGGGGAACTGATACACAATTTAAAGAGGCAGCTTTAAAAATGACAGTTACGCCAAGTATAATTGGAGATGGAAATGTACTCTTAACTATACAGGTTAATAATGACACTCCAAACAGATCAAATGCAGGTGATCCCGCTATTAACAAAATGGAAATAAGCACCAAATTACTGGTAGCTGACGGTGATATTGTCGTAATCGGTGGTATCAAAAAAAATTCAACAACTAATAGTAAACAACAATTACCAGGCGTTGGTGATACCCCGGTTTTAGGAAATTTGTTTAAAGGAAAATCAAAAACTGATAATTTAGACGAGTTATTAGTATTTATAGCACCGAGAGTTTTATAATATGTTGAAGATAAGTCGAGAAAGCGAAATAAATCTTATAAATGTACTTATAGATAACGATATTATCTCAGGCAAAGACTTAGTTAATATAAAAAAAATTAGCACCGAAGGTAATAAGTCTCAAATTGATGCCGTCTTTGAATTAAAACTTACTGATGAAAAGCAAATAGTAGATGTGTTAGTTAAAGAGCAAAGTTTAGACATTGTCGATTTGTCAAAACATGCAATTACAGATGAAATTAAATCTGTGCTTCCTTCAAATTATATCAATGTAAATTTTGTGGCGCCATTTAAAGTTGAGGGCAATACTCTGCACATTGCAATATCAGACAGTTCAAAACTTGGTTTGATGAGAAATTTAAAAGCTATCACTAAAAAAAATATTGAACTACATGCAGCAAAAGTTTCAGAAATATCAAAGTTTATAGATAAGCTTTTAAGTGAGAGTGGTGATGTAACAACAGAAACTATACGAAAAGACAATAGAGAAAAAACTAAAACTTTTGACTCCGAACTAGGTGAAGCGGGGGAAGTTTTAGATAAAAAACCAGAAGAAGATATTGAAGCAATAGAAAATGAGTCAGAAGTTATAAAATTTAGTACAGCTGTTGTTGCAGAGGCAATTAAACTAGGTGTTAGTGATATTCACATTGAGCCTTATAGATTCTCATCAAGAGTAAGATATAGATTAGATGGTATGTTACAAGAACAGGATCAGTATCAAAAATTTTTACACGATAATTATGGTGCAGTTGTTACTCGATTTAAAATAATGGGTAAATTAGATATCGCAGAAAGAAGATTGCCACAAGATGGAGCAATCAATTTTAAAATTGAAGGTAAAGTTGTAGATTTACGTCTATCTATTTTGCCTACTGCAAATAATGAGAGAATTGTAATGCGTATCTTAAATAAAGATGCAGGAGATATAACTTTAGAACAATTAAATTTTGATGACTCCGACTTAAAAAATCTTAGAAAAGCAATTCATAGCACACAAGGTTTAGTTCTTGTAACCGGTCCAACAGGATCAGGAAAAACTACAACCTTATACAGTATTTTAAAAGAAGTAAGCAAACCACATTTAAATATTTTAACTGCAGAGGATCCAGTTGAATACGAGCTTGATGGTGTTGGACAAGTTCAAATTAAAGATGATATTGGATTAAATTTCGCAGCTGCCCTAAGATCATTTTTACGTCAAGATCCTGAGATTATTCTGGTTGGTGAGATGAGAGATAAAGAGACAGTTGATATTGGTTTAAAGGCTGCTCTAACGGGCCACCTTGTTTTTAGTACTCTTCACACTAATGATGCACCTAGTACTATTACAAGATTACAAAATATGGGTACACCAGATTATTTAATAAGTGCAGCTTGTACTTTGGTATTAGCGCAAAGGTTAGCAAGAAAATCATGCAAAGACTGTAGGGTACCTGATGAAGATGTGACGCCAAAAGTTTTAACAGATCTTGGTTTCTCACCTGAGTTGGCATCAAGAGTAAAAGCACAAAAAGGTAAAGGATGTCCTAAATGTAAAGATACAGGATTTAAGGGAAGAATGGGTATCTATGAGATTTTAAATGTAACAAAACCAATCAAAGAAGCAATTTTAAAGAAAGCAACTACTCCAGAGTTAAAAGAAATCGCTACAAAAGAGGGTTTTCAAACTATGGCTGACATGGGTAGAAAAATGATTGCAGCTGGAGATTTAAACTTTAGAGAGTTTGAACGAGTGCTTTCAACTTCATAATTAGCAAATGGAATCATACACATATAAAGGAATTTCAGCTGGTAAGTACATAGAGGGCGAAATTGAGGCTTTAAATCAAGACGAGGCTTCTCACAAACTAAAAGAACAAAAAATAATTATAACTAATTTAACAAGAGGTAAGAAAAAAAAAGACGGCACAAAAGATAAGCCTAAAGGCAAAGGCTTTAGCTTATTTAAAAAGAAGGTAAAAAACGAGGACTTGGTTGTTTTTTCAAAGCAATTTGCAACCATGGTAAAGGCTGGACTTCCAATTTTGAATGTACTTGAAATGCTAAGAGATCAAGTAGAAAACCCAGCGATGAGGGATGTGGTAGAAGATATTAGAAAAAGCCTAGAGGGAGGTGTTTCGTTATCAAAATCATTCGAAAAATATCCTGATCTATTCGATAACGTATATGTAAATTTAGTTAAAGCTGGTGAGGCCAGCGGTAAACTAGATGTTTTTCTTTTAAAAATCGTCGATGCATTAGAGAAAAGAGAAAAAATAAAGAAGAAGATTAAAAGTGCCTTAATGTATCCAAGCATAATGTTTACAGTTGCTATAGTAGTTAGTGCATTTATGTTGATCAAAGTGGTACCTGTATTTGCAAAAATGTATGACGGAATGGGTATTGCTTTACCCACACCTACAGCAGTTATTCTAGGTATGAGTGATTTTTTAAGGGGAACAGGCGGGCTAGTAATGCTTATCTCTATTATTTCTTTCGTAGTGGCTTTTAAATACTTAACAACTAAAAATGCAGCAATACGATACAAATGGCATAGACAAGTTTTACGACTGCCAGTGTTTGGTGATTTAATTTTAAAATCTTTGATTGCAAGAATTTCTTTAATACTAGGGAATTTAAGTGCAGCAGGTGTCAACTTATTAGAAAGCTTAGATATCGCAAAGTCAGTCAGTAACAACGTAGTTGTGACAGAGGCAATTGACAATGTTAAGAAAGGAGTTTTTTCTGGAGAAACTTTAACTAAACTTTTTTTAAAAGAACCTTTGTTCCCACCTACTTTCAGTCAATTAATATCGGTTGGTGAACAAACTGGTCAACTTGATGAAATGTTTAATTCTGTTGCTATGTATTATGAAGAAGAATTCGATGGGGCAGTAGATAACATGTCTAGTTTAATTGAACCTATAATGATTGTATTTATGGGTTTAATGATCGGCGGTTTAATGATCGCAATGTACTCACCAATATTCAATGTTGGTGCATTAATAAATTAATTTATTTTTTTTGTTAATACTAAGTGGTTAACCCAACCCTTTTTATCTTTTTTAAATACAGCTGCATCCATAATTTGCTTAATAAAAAAAGTTCCTAAGCCCCCCGGTTTAATATCATCTAGTTTTCTATGTTGTACATTTCCAGGAACAACAGCTTTACCTTTATCAAAAAAACCTATTTCTAATTCTGAGTCTTTCATTGAAATTTTAATTTGCATTCTGTCAGTTGTGTTATCCACACCTTTATAGCCATGCTTAACTATATTTTGTGCCGCCTCTGCAATTGCTAAAACTAATTCGTCTTTTAACTCTTGTTCAAGTTTTAATTTTTCAAATACTTCTCGAGAAAAAACTCTCACTTCTTTTAAACTTGCGGTGCTGACTAAAAAATCTTTAGACTCTTCTATATTCATTATTCAAGGTTAAGAATCTGTTCAAGTTTTGCCATCATAATTACTTTTAAAACAGATTTACTTACTTCTTTGACTATTACTTTAGTATTATTTTCTAGAGCCTTTTGATGGCTTTCAATTAGAACAGAAATTCCTGAAGAGTCCATGTAAGAAACATCTTTCAAATTAAGGTGAACTTCTTTGCCTGACTCCACTAAAGGTAAAATTACCTCTTTGGCCTTTTCAGTAACGTCCATATCAATTTCACCATTTAGAAAGACTGTGCTGACATTACCTTCTTCTGTTACTTTATATGTCATAAACTTTAAATTTTTTTACTGATAACATAAATTAAACTCAAAATGTATAATTTTTGCTCAATCTGGGTGAAATCTATTGTTTTTATTAGATTATTTGATGCTTATAAAGTATTTACATATCAAACAAATTATTATTAATTATCGGTTAATAATTAAAAAGAGGAATAAAAAATGAAAAATAATAAAGGTTTTACGCTTATCGAATTGTTAGTTGTTGTAGCAATTATTGGAACTTTAGCTGCTGTTGGGGTTGTAGCTTATAACGGTTACACTGAAGCTGCTAGAAAAAATTCATCAAAGGCTATTCATGCAAATGTAGTGAAATATATTTCATCTGAACTTGCTAAGTGTGGCTTAGGTAATGTAGATGAGTTATTTGGGGTAGATCAATCTGGTGAAAGTCCAACCGTAAGTTGTGACACACAACCAGGAGACATAATTACTCACCTCACAGGTACTGACACACCATTCCAAGATAAAAACCCACATTCATCTTCTGGAGAAGATGCTGTAGCTGAAGCTTCTGCAGCAGATGCTACACTTACTAAAGGCTTTACAACGTTATTTGGCACTGATGATTCGGGAGAAGGTGCTACTGGAGGGACAATACTTGTAAGAACTAATTATGGTGGTACTGAGCCTTTGGAAAATACGATAGATAAAGACTAAGTGAAAGTTAAAACTTTAAAAGGTTTTACACTTATAGAACTATTAGTTGTTGTAGCCATTATAGGAATTTTAGGTGCAGTCGGCACTGTTGCTTATAATGGCTATACTAAAGGCGCAAGAATTACAGCTGCCAAAAATACTTTAATGCAAATATCTTTGGCTCAATCAGAATTTTTTTCTAATTCTGGTTTTTACTGGACAAGTGGTGAAGATTGTTCGAGCAGTTATTCAAAAGAAGCAGGCAAGGCTGTTAATCAAGAAGTTGGAACGAACCTTTTTTCAAAGGCAAATTATATTGACAGTAAGATTGAATTTTATTTCTGCATTGAAGAACCAGATGAGGGGGCTTCAGGTTTTATAGCAACTGCTGTATATAGAGATGGTTCTTGTACACTCACAATTGGTGACTCAAACGTTGTTGATGACAGTTCTTGCTAGTTTTTCCTTATTATCTTAATAGTTGAAAAAAAATAATATACCAAATATCCTCCAGTGTTTATGTTTTTAAAGTTAAACAGATTTAAGCTAGTTTTAATATCAACCTTTTTGTTGATCACGACTTCCGTATTTTCTTCTGAAAAAAATATTACCTATATGCAAATTTTACAAAAACCAAATGATTTGGATTTGAATTTAAAATATGCACAGCAACAAGGTAAAGTGGGAAACTTCAAACAAACCATCTCAACTCTTGAACGATTAACGATGATTTATCCAGAAAATATTGAAATCAAGTTATACCTATTATCGGTTTTAGTCCAAGTAGATTCACCCGAGAAAGCCAACACAATTATTGAGGAGATGAAACTAAGAACAGATCTTAGCCCAGAGGATTTAGAAACTTTAAAAGAAATTGAAGAGGAAATGTCAGATAGAGAACCTAGTTTATGGAATATTACAACAGATATTGGTTTTGGTTTAAACTTTACTGATAATATTAATAGTGTTTCAAAGTCTAGATTTAAAATGGATTCTGATGCAAAAGCAGAATTTAATTCAGCAAAATTTGATAGAGTAGAAAGTGCATCTATGGGAATAACTGCAACAAGACCTGTTGGTGAAGAGTCTTCTTTATTATTAAATTTAGCTCATACAACATCTAACCAATATAAAGAAGCGGATGATGATTTCCAGAGTTATGGATTTACTTTAGGCTTTGATACTACTTTAGGAAATCAAAGTTTAAGTCCTTATTTAATAGCTAATAAATCTGATGCTCAACATGATGCTGATAGTTTTTCTTTTATGTATGGTATTGGAGGATTTTTTTCAGTTGGGGAGAGAAATTCTTTTAGTTACGGATATTCATACTCAGACTCAAAAGCTAATCGTAATTCGGAGGACGACACTGCACATGAAACTAATTCAATATCACACAATTATACTTTAGGTTATGATTTGATCATTACTCAAATTATTTCTTCTTCTTTAAGTTTGGGTTATACAGATAATGACTCTGTTGTTGATGCAGGAAATGATGCAGAGACTTATGATATTGGCCTTGTATTAAATTTTGCATTTCCTTGGGCATATATATCTGTTGGTAATTCTCATAGTTTTAATGATTATAAAAAAGTGGATACTTCTGTAACTTCAAGTAGAATTAGATCAGATTATTCTATGACTTCTGACATTATGATTACAAAAGCATTAGGAGATTTTTTCCCTGCATTAGATCCAAACAGAACTCTTTTTATGAACTTATCTTATGAAAAATTAATATCTGAGGCGAATATATTGAACTATGACTATATTGCAGATTCTTTTGCAGTTAGTTTTACTAAATCTTTAAATATTAATAAGTAGATTCTGCAACTTTTCTTTAAAAATCATTAAAAATGGTTATTTTAAGCCATTTTAAAAGACCCATTTTGAATATAAAATATTTTATTTTTTTAAGAAGTCTGTTACTTTTCAACCGTATGAAGAAAATTTTAACAATAATTTTAGCTTTATTGTTTTTTGGAAGCTTAAGCGCTAAAGCGAACGAAGAGCTCACTATAGAAAAACAGTTAGTTGGAATTGTTGGAGCAATATCAGGTACGGTTAAAACTGAAACCAGAGAATTAAAAACTGGTGACAAAATTTATTTAAATGAGACTATTTTAGCGGGTGCAGGTTCTGGTACTCAAATTTTATTATTAGATCAATCAACATTTACTATTGGTGAAGACTCAGAAGTTGTAATGGATACATTTATTTATGATCCAGCTACAAATGATGGAAAAATAGTTGCAAGTGTAAAACAAGGAAGTTTAAAAGTAATATCAGGACTAATAAGTAAGAAAAATCCTGATAGCCTAACTGTAGAAGTTCCAGAGGGTACTCTAGGTTCTAGAGGAACTGAGTTCCAAACAATTGTTTCAAGAGGAAAGACTGATACTTTATTAATCGGTCCAGGAAAAAATAACACCCTAGGTATGAGACCTGGCTCAGTTCTTGTTGGAAACAATTTTGGATCCACTCTATTGGATAACCCTTACAGCATCACATCAATGACAAAAGGTAAAGCTCCTGGTCAGGCAAAAAAGATTACTAAAAACCAGTTAAAGAAATTTAATAAGAAAATGAAGGCATTGCGAGTTGCAAAATATACCTCTGACGACCCAAAAGCTGAGAGAAAAAAGATTAAAAAAGAACTTAAAAAAGAATTAAAAGCTCTAGGATTTGAAAAAGAAGAAATTAAATCAATTATAAAAGAAAATATTAAAAAAGATAAAAAGAAAAAAGTAGCTATCAAAACTGAAAGAGCCGAAAAAAAGAAAAAAGCTAAAGCAGAAAAGAAAAAAAATAAAAAGAAAAAAGCTGTTAAGAAAAAAGGGTCTAAAAAGAAAAAAGCAGTTAAGAAAAAAGGCTCTAAAAAGAAAAAGGCTGTAAAGAAAAAAGCTTCTAAGAAGAAAAAGGCAGTGAAAAAGAAAGCTACTAAAAAGAAAAAAGTAGTGAAGAAAAAAACTAAAAAGAAAAAAGTTGTTAAGAAAAAACCTAAGAAAAAGAAAAAAGTAGTTAAGAAAAAACCTAAGAAAAAGAAAAAAATTCAAAAGAAAAAAAGAACAGCTAAGAAAAAAGCTAAGAAAAAGAAAAGAAGAAAAAAGAAGTAATCTTCAATAAATACTCAATACCATTTACTTTACTATAATTAGAGTTAAATTCCTTTTGTGAAAGCTTTTTTTCAAAAACATACTAATTATTTTGTCTTTTTAACCTTATTAGTTTTCCTCATTTTAATAAAAATAATTAATCCTGCATTTGTGAAATCAATTTCATACTTAAGTTTTGATTTATATCAAAAAGTATTTGCTGAAAAAAAAGACTCGGATGTTGTTATAATAGATATTGATGAAAGCAGTTTGGGAAAGTTTGGTCAGTTTCCTTGGAATAGAAAAGTTTTTGCAGATATTTTGGATAAAATAAATGAGTCCAATCCAAAAGCGATAGGTTTCGATATTTTTTTTACTGAGAAAGATAAACAGTCTCCTGATGAAATTATAAAATCATATGGTTTAGTTCCGGCTGATATAGCAGAGCTTCAGAATTTAAAAAGTCCAGATGAAATTTTTTCTGAGAAACTTAAACAATCTAAATCAATAATTGCAGTTTTAGGGAGCAATGTTCCTTCACATTCCAATTATGATCGAAAAGCTAAGGCCAGATTTTTATCTAAAGGTGGTGATCCAAAGAAATTTACTTATCAATATCCATATTCAATTGGTTCACTTGAAGTATTAGAAAAAGATGTAAAAGGCTTAGGTTCAATTTCTTTCTTAGATCAATTAGATGGTATTATCCGATCATTACCACTAGTGGTACAGTTTGATAAGAAGATATATCCAACCATGGGATTAGAAATGGTTCGAGTGGGCTCAAAACAAAAAAATATTTATGTTGAATTAAACGAAGTTGGCATTCAAAGAATTAGTGCCCGACCCTATAAAATTAATTCAGACCCTAATGGTATAATTTGGATTAAATACAAAAAGTCAGATAAAAATCAGTATATATCTGCTGGTGATGTTTATGACGGCAAATTCCAATCAGATTTTTTTACAGATAAATATGTTTTGATTGGTGCCTCTGCACAAGGTCTTTTTGATTTAGTCAAAACTCCTCTTGGGATAACTATTCCAGGAGTTGAAGTTCATGCTAATGTTATTGAGAATATTTTAGATCAATCCTATTTAATAAGAAATCCTAATACGTATATATTTGAGCTGTTATTTTCTATTATTGTAGCTCTGATTACATTTATCTTATCTCAAAGAGTAAAACCTAAATTAAGCTTATCTATTTTTTTTGGAAATATTTTAGCGATAATAGTTATCGGTTTTTATATCTATAAATTTAGATCTGAATTGGTCGATATGAGTTATCCAATTTTTATTGTAACAGTAACTTTTTTAACGGGTTTATATTTTAGATTTATTGAGGAAAATAAAATAGCTTTAGATAACTTACAAAAAGAAGCTAAACTTTTAAAAGAACGTGAGCTTGCAGCCGGAGTTCAAAAAAGTTTATTCCCAGATATATCAAAATTTGAAAACTTCATTTTTGCCAAAAACGTGCCAGCCCGAGATGTATCTGGAGATTATTTTGATGTTGTAAGATCAACACCAGAAGAATACTTTTTTACCTTAGCTGATGTATCAGGAAAAGGAGTTAAAGCGGGTATGTATATGGCAAAAGCATCTTCAATATTTAGAACGCTAACAAATTTAAAGTTTTCGTTAGAAAAAGTAGTCTTTGGAGTAAATAATGAACTTGTTGAAGCAAAATTTAAAGGAATGTTTGTGACTGCTGTTTTTGGTAAATTGAATATTAAAACAGGAGAACTCGTATTTATTAATGCTGGTCACGAAAGTATTTTAACTTTTGATCAAAATAAAAATTATGAATACATCAAATCAGAAATGCCACCCATTGGAATTGTTAAATATTTTACCGAGTCGATGGTCAAATCTAATACCATGAACCTTAAGGATAAGACATTTGTGGTTTATACTGACGGTGTAACCGAAGGTTATTTAAAAAATGGTGAGGAGTTAGGGGCCGAAGGAGTTCAAAAAATTATAGATGGCATGTCAGAAGTCACACCGAAAACTATTGTCGAGTCTATTGAAAAAGAATTAAATTGGGGTGCTGAAAAGTTAAGAGATGATATTACTTGTATGGCTATAAATATAAATAATACTGAATTAATAAAGAAAAAATAATCCAAGATGATAAAGAGGTTATTTTTAATTTCATTTTGTTTATGTTTTGTAATGCAAACTGTTCATGCAGGAATAGTTGAGCCTGTTTTTAAACAATTTAAAGATCCAAATCAAGATGGTGTAGATAATGTACCATCAACAGTTTCAATACAAATTACTCCTGATGGAAAAAAAATGTTTTTATTGGATCATCTTGAAAATGCAGGTTCTAAAAAAGTTTATATTTATGATTTAACAACACCATTTGATATTAGCACTTTGGATGTCACAAATAGAACAATAGTAAGTTTAGATGGTTATGGAGATAATATGGGAGGCAATAATGACAATAAAGATATAGAATTTAATAATGATGGAACAAAAGTGTTTTTTTTTAGTGAATATGGTACATTGCAAATTCATAATTTAACAACTCCATATGATGTAGCTTCAATCTCATCTTCAACAGTTGTAGCTGATGATGGACTTAATTATAAAACTAAGTATTCTGTAAATAACATTAAAGGTGTCGAATTTAATAATGATGGAACAAAAATGTATTTTGTTGATGGAACGCAAAATGCAACTAAAATAGCACAAATTAATCTTTCCACTCCATTTGATCCCACGTCAGGAACTAAAGTACATACTCTTGATACAGAACCTGCGGGAGTCGCATTTTATACAATGGAACCATCTTTTGATGACGATGGTACAAGATTATACATAAGTGAAGCTCTTAATAATTCAACTGGTGCTACTACTTATATGTATGTTTACAAATTATCTAATCCATTTGAATTAAGTTCTGCGACTTTTGCTGGCAAATGGCCAATTACTGCTAATGGTCGAAATATTTCTGCATACTCATGGACTTTTGGAAATAATGGTATGAAGGCTTATATTGCAACTGAGGATGCTAATGCTGATGGAGACGATATAATTTATGAATATGATTTAACTTGTCCTTATGGAATTGTAATTTGTGAAACAGATGCTGTTACAGCTATAGGGGCTCAAGTAGAAATTGCTAAAAATGTAATTCATCAAAATTCTTCAACAATTTTCAAAAGATTTGATTGGTTACGAAGAAATGATGAAAGAGCTAATTTAACTAATCATGAAGTTAAATTGAATATTAATAATCCAATTTTAGCAGCATTAAAAACTAACTTTGAAAATTCATTAAAAAATATTCAATTTACACCAGCATCATTAAAAAAAGAAAATACTAATAAAAATAAAAAAAATTGGTCTCATTGGTCTCACGTAGATGTTTCATTTGGAAGAGTAGGCGATACAGGATCTTCTAAACCTAAAGAAGTTGATACTTGGGGTGTAATGTATGGTTTAGACAAATTAGTAAATAGTAAGATTTTTGGTTATGCATTTCGATATGGTATAGATCAAGTTGATTTAGAAGATGGATCAAGCAATGAATTAGAATCTCACACATTCTCTCTAAATATGTACAGCAGCGTACCTTTAAAAAGACAATCCAATTTAAATTTATTATTAGGAGTTAGTTATTTAAGAATAGACCAGTTAGATAAAAAAAATCGTGAAACTGGTGAAAGAAATGGAAAACAAATTTACACATCAATTAGTTATGAAAATGAAAATGCATTTACCAAATATGATTTAATTCCATTCGGTAAGTTTGAAATGGGTATCACTCAATTTTCAGATTATACTAATTTTGATGTTGTTTCCAATAATATCGAAAATCATGAAAGACTTAGATTTAGAACAGGTAGTGCCTCAGCAGGTTTAAAATTTGATAGTATTTTATATTTAAAAGATAAAACTTTAAGTCGAAATGGTTTTATTGAATATATTTATGATTTAACACCAGATATTGATCATAATGTTAGAAGCCATATCGATAATGTTTCTGTAAAAAAAACAATCAAGACACATTCATTACACAATGTAAAAGGAAATATAGGCTTTGAATATATGAATTCAAAAGGCTCAACTATAGCTATAAATTACGAAAGATTTCAAAGTCTTCACGAATCCGGACATAAAGACAGTTTACTTATTAAGCTTGGAACAGCGAAGAAACAAAATGCAAATTTTGATGTAATTTATGATCCAACAAACAATAATAAGACTGAGTTAAGTTATACAAAAAAGTTTAATAATTTTAATGTCAAAATAGACTCAAACTACAGTTTATTCAGTAGGATACCTGAATATGGTGCAAATTTGCAAATTTCTGGAATTTTTTAAATAATTTTTATTTTAATAAGTCTTGAAGCTTATTTTCTTTTTCTAAAGCTCTAACTTCATCATAACCACCAATGTGTTGATCATCAAAAAATATTTGTGGGATCGTTCTTTTTCCATTAGCTTTTTTAATCATCTCATCCATTGCACCGTCAACTGTTGCAATATCTATTTCTTTAAAAGGAGCATTATTTCGGGTAAGTAATCTTTTTGCAGCATCGCAATAATTACAAAATGGACCTGTATATATTACAACATTTTTCATACTTTAAAAATAGTCACCTTTTTTTAATTTACTAGTAATTAGTTTTCTAGAATATTCAAATTTCTTTCTATGTTTGATACTTTTTTGATTTACTCTTTTTCTCCATAGTCTAAATGAAGAAGGCTTAATAGACCTTCTCATTATTTTGATAACATCAGATTCTTTGTAACCAGTCTTTTTTTCAATTTCTTCAAAAGTGATACGATCTGCCCAGGCAGCCCAAATGACCCAATCTGGATCTTCGATATTTGGCTCAGGATTTTTGACCCTGGTGACAGGCCTGTGACCTTTTTTTTTCATAAATCCTTTATATTTGAAAAAAAATGATAATGCATTTTTTTTGGAATATGCTATTGTAATTTTGATAGTCCTTCTTAGCCATCTTTAGCTCCCGGTTTTTAAGGACTATCTTTTTTTTTACCTATTTCAAAAATATCCTTATCAAGCCTTGTCGGAATTTAGCATTTTCAATGAACTGATTTTAAATTATTGTAAATTTTGATATCAACTCAATGCTTAGTTTTCAAAATATTTACTTAAATTAATTAATTGGAATAAGTGTTCTCTTAATATTTCATTTAAATACTTCAGAAATTAATTTTAATTAATACAATTAAAGCGAGTATAAGAATCATTTTTAATTAAAATCTTTAAATTTTAATATTTTGATGTTTTTTTAAAAAATTAATTTTGGATTAATTGTAAATGAGATCAAAAAAGCCTAAAAATCTTCATTTTTTTTGTTGCATTAATACAACATTTGTAAAAAATCATTGTAATTCCCGCACTACTTAAGGCATTAAACTAGTAAAAAATTGAAGTTTGTGTTAATTAAACTCTAATTAATTAATTAATTGGAAGATAATATGAAAAAAATACAAACAATTTTAATAACTTTGCTATTTGCAGGTTTTTCAACGTTTTCTTATGCTGAGGGTAAGATGGGTCTTACAATCACAGGATTAGATGCGCGTGCTGATGGTGAAGAAATGACAAGAGGCACTAAACAAGTTAGAGGTGAGGATATTCATGGTATTTTTGCTTCTTTCTTTATCGAAAAAGATTTAGGAACAATGTCTGTTGGTCTTGATATAAACCCACTGGATATTGCCAAGGGTTCAGTTACTAACGTAAGATCAGGAACAAACGGTGCTGTTGTCCAAACAAACACTGCTACAGTAGAAATTACTGATAACATTGGTGTGTATGGAACTATGGATCTAGGTGATACAGGTGCTTACATTAAAGCAATGGTGTCTTCACATAATATGGAAGCAACAACTGATATAAAAAACAAAACTACAACTGATACACAAACTAATTCTACTTACCCAAGCGAAAGATTTTTAGGTGGACACATAAGTATAGGTGTTGAAAAAGATCTAGGTGATGTATTTATTAGAGGTGAAGCAGGATTAAGTGAATACGAGAAAGTAACAAGTAAATCTAGCTCTGGTAATACAACAGTAGAGGCTCAGATTGAAAACGGAATTCACGCAAGAATCAGTATTGGTAGAACTTTTTAATTAAAGTTTTATTAAAAATTTAAAAAAGACCAGCTTAAATAAGCTGGTCTTTTTTTTTATTTTGGAAAGTATATATTGTTTCAATGAACTTAGGCTTTATAGGAACAGGAAATATTGTTTCAGATGTAATAACTGGTATAAGCAAATCAAAAATCAAATATCAAAAAATAATAATTTCACCAAGAAATAAAAAAAAAGCACTTTACTTAAAAAAATATTTCAAAAAAGTTATTATTGCTAAAGATAATCAAGATGTTATCAATATGGCAAACTGGGTATTTCTTGGGGTGTTACCTAAGGTTGGAGAAGCAATACTGCCCAAACTTCGCTTTAGAAATAAACAAATAGTAGTGAGCTTTATGTCTACTACAAATTATGAAAAATTAAAAAAATTAATTAAAACAAAATCTATCATTATTAGAGCCATCCCCATGCCTCCCATTAGAATGGGCAAAGGTCCGGTCGCAATTTTTCCACCGAATAAAAAAGTAAAAAGTTTTTTCGATAAAATTGGTACAACTATTGAGATAAAAAATGAAAAATTATCAAAAAATTTTTGGGCAATTTCAGGAACTATGGCTTCGTTTTATGAGCTATTAGATATTTTATCAAAATGGTTGATAAGAAAAAAAACAAATGAACTAGACTCTCAAAAATATGTAACTTTATTATATTCTGCTTTGGCAGAACTGGCAGTGACTAATTCATCTAAGCCATTAAAAAATTTGGTAAATGAACAAACACCAGGAGGACTTAACTGGCAGGGTCTTAATGAACTGAGAAACTCTGGCTATTATAGATTATTGGAAAAATCACTTAAGAAAATTTATAAGAGATTATAATCTGATGTGGTAATGCAAGATAATATTTTAGAAATTAAAAACTTATCAAAATATTTTGGAGGATTGGCTGCCGTATCTAATTGTTCTTTGAAAGTAAAGAAAGGAACAATAACTGGTATTATAGGACCTAATGGTTCAGGAAAAACCACCTTATTTAATTTAATCGCTGGCAATTTAAAATCTTCTGCTGGCAATGTTCATTTTAATGATGAAAACATCACTGACATTCCGTCTTATGAACTTTTTTCAAAAGGATTGCTCAGAACTTTCCAAATAGCCCATGAATTTACTAATCTATCGGTATTAGAAAATTTGATGATGGTACCAGGTAATCAATCTGGAGAAAAGTTAATGAATGCTTTGCTAAAGCCTGGATTGGTTGCAAAAGAAGAAAGCCAAATAAAGGAAAAAGCATTAGAAGTGGTAGATTTTCTTAATTTAAGTCATTTAAAGAATGAATTGGCTGGAAATTTATCAGGAGGTCAAAAAAAACTATTAGAATTGGGAAGGACGATGATGGTGGATGCAAAATTAGTTTTACTTGATGAAGTTGGCGCAGGAGTAAATAGAACTTTATTGAAAGATTTAGGTACAGCTATTGAGAAATTAAATAAAGAGAAGGGTTATACTTTTTGTATGATTGAACATGACATGGATTTTATTGGAAGATTATGTGACCCAGTAATTGTAATGGCAGAAGGATCTGTTTTATTTGAAGGTTCAGTTAAAGATGCAAAAAAAGATGAGAGAGTTATTGAGAGTTACTTAGGCAGAGGTTCAAAAATAAAAGATAATTAAGTATGGCATTTTTTGAGGCAAATAACATGACAGGTGGATATGGCAAAGGTCCAGACATACTTAATTCATGTTCCGTAAATGTAAATAGAGGGGAAATAGTATCTATTTTAGGACCTAATGGTGCAGGAAAATCCACTGCAATGAAAGCAATGTTAGGTTTATTAAATTTAAAATCAGGCTCTGTAATTATTGATCGTAAGGACATTTCAAAACTTTCCCCACAAGATAGAGTAAAAGAGGGCATTTCTTTCGTACCACAAACCAAAAATGTATTTGCAGGAATGACAGTTGAGGAAAATTTAGAGATGGGAGCTTTTTTACTAAATCAAGATTATACAAATGTAATCGATGAAATTTATAATCTTTTTCCAATTTTGAATGAAAAAAGAAAACAATTTGTTGGAGAATTGTCAGGAGGTCAAAGACAACAAGTCGCTTTAGGAAGAGCGCTGATGATTAAACCATCTGTGCTCATGTTAGATGAACCAACTGCTGGAGTTTCTCCAATAGTAATGGATGAACTTTTTGATCATATTATAAAAGTAAAAAAAACAAATGTTGCAATCTTAATGGTTGAACAGAATGCAAAACAAGCTCTCAATATTTCTGACAGAGGATATGTATTAGTCACTGGTGAAAATCGTTATTCAGGGACAGGTAAAGAGTTGTTAAATGATCCAGGGGTAAGAAGCT
The DNA here is from genome assembly GCA_902541825.1 of uncultured Pelagibacteraceae bacterium. Lineage (GTDB taxonomy): Bacteria > Pseudomonadota > Alphaproteobacteria > Pelagibacterales > Pelagibacteraceae > Pelagibacter. The sequence goes on from CACBRY010000002.1 coordinate 49,108, forward strand.
CTTTTTTAGGTGGTTAAATGGATTTTCTCAACGCATTAATTCTTTTATTAAATTATATTTTTGTTCCTGCTCTTGCGTACGGATCACAATTAGCCATCGGAGCTATATTTGTTACTTTAATATATGGAATACTCCGTTTTGCAAATTTTGCAACTGGAGACATGATGTCATTTGGCACAATGGTTGCCATACTTTTTACCTGGTACTTTCAGTCTCTTGGTTTATCCCTTGGGTTTTTACCCACCGCACTTTTAGCAATACCTTTTGCAATTCTCTTTATGGGTTCATACATGCTAATGATTGATAAGTTTGTATTTAAATATTACAGATTAAACAAAAGTCCTCCTGTTCAATTAGCAATGGTAAGCATAGGGGTAATGTTCGTTACTCAGGCAGTAGTAAGAATTATAATTGGTCCATCTGATAGAAGATTTTTCGATGGTGAAAAATTTCTCATTAGAGCAAGTGAATTTAAAAATATAACAGGTTTAAATGAGGGACTTGCTATTAAGTCAACTCAAGTAATTACAATTGTTGTTACAATAATTCTAGTTTCAACTTTATTCTGGTTTTTAAACAAAACAAAAACTGGAAAAAGTATGAGAGCTTATTCTGACAATGAAGATTTAGCATTACTTTCTGGAATAGATCCAAAAAAGATTGTTATGATAACTTGGATGATTGCTGCAATTTTAGCTACAATAGGTGGAGTTTTATATGGTTTAGATAAAAGTTTTAAACCATTTACTTATTTCAATAATATGCTCCCAATATTTGCTGCTGCTATAGTTGGAGGAATTGGTAACCCTTTTGGAGCTTTCTTAGGAGGTTATGTAATTGCTTTCTCAGAAATACTATTGACATACGCATATAAAAAATTCTTCATGTATGTATTACCAGAAAGCATGGAACCTGATAGTTTAATTCAGTTACTTTCAACTGATTACAAATTTGCAGTATCATTTTCGATATTAGTAATCGTGTTGCTCTATCGTCCATCAGGAATATTTAAAGGAAAGATATTGTGAGAAAAAATTTAAATGTAATTGCAGCTTACTCCATTATGATGGGATTAATTATTCTTGTAGGTATATTTCAATCTTGGAATATTGCTTTATCCATATTTAATTTATGTTTGATATCAGCTGTTATGACGATGGGCGCTAATATTCAATGGGGTTATGCTGGCTTAATTAACTTTGGAATAATGGGCTTTACTGCATTAGGTGGTTTAGCTGCAGTTTTAATTTCTGTAAATCCAGTTCAAGAGGCTTGGAGCGCAGGAGGTACTAACATTTTATTGAGTTTATTACTCATTATTGGAATTGTTTTAGCTGTAAGATTAGTTCTTAAGAAATATCAGAAATCTAAAATTAGAGGTTACATTATAGCTGCAATAATTATTTCAGGAATAATTATCATACGATTTGTCTCTGAACCTGGTATTGAGGCAATTGAGGAAGTTAATCCAGCAAAAACAGGATTTCTAGGTGGACTAGGGCTTCCAATAATTTTTTCATGGATTGCGGGCGCTTTCTTTGCGGGTGGATTAGCTTTTGTAATTGGTAAAGTAGCCTTAGGATTAAGAGCTGATTATTTAGCAATCGCTACATTATTGATTTCAGAAATAGTAATAGCAATTATTAAGCATGAGGATTGGCTTACTAGAGGTGTTAAAAATGTTATTGGTTTAAAACGTCCTGCGCCTTATGAGGTAAATTTACAACAAACAGATTGGTTCATAAATTTAGTCGAAAAATTTAATTCAGGAAAACTAGCTTTGATTTCTGATATTACGGAAAGACAAGCAGCTCTTAATCAATTTGTAATAGAGGGATCATCAATATTTGTAAAACTTTGTTATTCAGGATTATTTTTAGTTGTTGTGATAATTCTTTTAATATTAACTCAAAAAGCTCTTTACTCTCCTTGGGGAAGAATGATGAGAGCTATTAGAGATAATGAAGAAGCTGCAAATGCCATGGGAAAAAATGTAGTTAAACAGCATTTATTAATTTTTGTTTTAGGATCAGCTATTGTTGGTATCGCAGGAGCTATGCTTGTAACTCAAGATGGATTATTTACACCAGGAAGCTATAGACCTTTGAGATACACTTTTTTAATTTGGGTAATGGTTATTGTTGGTGGAAGTGGAAATAATTTTGGAGCAATTCTTGGAGGTTTTGTAGTTTGGTTCTTATGGATTGAAGCAGCACCAATCGGATTGTATTTAGTCAATTTAACAACAGCAGGTTTAGAAGACACACATTTTTTAAAAGTTCATTTAATTGAAAGTGTTCCTTATTTCAGATTTTTAATGATGGGAATAGGTTTATTATTAATTATGAGGTATAGACCAAAGGGTATACTTCCTGAAAAAATAGAAATAAAATAAAATTATGAAATATATTATTACAGGTGCTGCAATTGCTTGGGCTTTGTATATGGCAGATAAATATTTATTTTTTTAAAAAAAACCCCTAACATCAAAGATGTCAGGGGTTTAATTTTTTTTAAGATAAAAAATTATCTTTGTTTCTTAGTTTTGAATTTTCCACCTTTAACTTCTTGCTCTAAGAATGAACCTTCAGCTTCACCGACGCTAGTAAAAGTAACTCCAGTTGCACCTTCGTAGTCAACTTTTTTACCTTTAGCTAATAAATCTAAAGCTTTTTTAAGTTCACCTGGATATATTTTTTTTCCAGGGCCGTTAGCAACATCCATAATATTTTTCGCAATTGATGCTCTATCAGCTGAATTACCTGCTTGCATAGCTAAAACTATTAAAGCAGCAGCATCATAAGACTCTCCGGTGTACGGACCTGAACTATCTATACCAGCAGCACTTGCTACTTTAGCAAATACTCCAGCACCTTTTCCAGTTGAACCTGGCATTGAACCAAAAGATTTTTTAAGATCTTTTCCAAATGCATCAACCAATGATTGGCCGATCATACCATCTGATAAAACAAATTTATCAAACGCGCCAGAGTCCAAAGAAGCTTGGATAATTCCTTTACCACCTTGGTCTAGGTAACCAATTACAGCTACTGCATCACCACCTGCTGAAGCAAGGGTTGCTACTTCAGATGAATAATCTGCTTTACCATCTTCGTGAGCAACTACAGTTGTTACTTTAATACCATGAGCTTCAACAGCTGCTTTATAAACATTTGTTAAACCTTTCCCGTAGTCATTATTAGTATGTGTAATCGCAAGACTTTTAATTTTTCTATCTTTTGTTATATCAGCTAAAATTTGACCACCTCTAGCATCAGATGGAGCCGTTCTAAAGAAATACCCCTTGTCATCTAAATCAGTTAGTCCTGGTGATGTAGCTGATGGTGAAATCATTACAACACCGTTTGGTACTGCAACGTTAGATGCAATCGCACCTGTTACACCTGAACAGTCAGCTCCCATAATTGCTGCAACACCTTGTGCAATAACACCTTCTGCTGCTGCTGTCGCTGCCGCTGAATCAACACAAGTTGAGTCTGCTCTTACAACTGAAATTTTTTCACCACCAAGTAATGATCCAGAATCTGATGCCTCTTTAAAAGCAAGCTCAGCAGATGCCGCCATCGCTGGTGTAAGGGATTCAATCGGACCAGTAAATCCTAATATAATTCCCATTTTTACTTCTGCAAAAACATTTGTTGTAAAAGTAGAAACAAATATAAATGCAGCCACAAATAGTTTTTTCATTATTATCCTCTTTTATTGTTAACAATTTTTAAAAACCAAATTAAATCTGATTTATAAAAAGTTGCAATAAGCAAATTATTTAATTTTGTGTAAAAAATACACAGAAGTGATTACAATTATACCACCCAATATGAACAAAATAGTGGGTACTTCACCGAATACTAGATATGTAAGAATTATTCCAAAAATTGGAAAGAGGGAATAAAAAGGAAAAATCTTACCGACAGTATAAAATTTATATAGATAAAACATCAGCAGGTGTGCACATAAAGATACTATCACTGCTTGATAAGATATGAGTATCCACGACTCAAAATTTATTTGCTCAATATTTTCTTGAACATTACCCTCAATGAAAACTGAAATAATTATGAGTATTATAAAACCAAAAATACCAGTGCTTGCATTTATCATACTTATTGGCAACTCTTTTAGTTGCCTAGAATAAACTTGTGCTAGTCCAAAAAATAAAGCCATAAGACTAGCAAAAAATAAACCTAAATAGTTTTCTGTTAATTTCGGATCAAAAAAGATTATGACTATTCCAATAAAGGAGGTGAAAATCAAAATCCATTTATTTTTACTTATATTTTCATTTAAAAGAAAAGCACTTGCAAGTATTCCAAACGGTATCGCAAGCTGAGATCCTAAAATTATAGGAGCAATTATTGAGGAATGAAATAACGATAAATTCATAAATACATAAACCAAAACACCCATAGATATTGAAAATAAAATTAAAGGTTTAAAAAACTTTTTATTTGGTAATTTAAACTTCCAAAAAGGTATTAATAATAAAAAGACTAGTCCCATTCTTAATGAAGCCATTAAGATTGGTGGAACAGAATTATTAAGAGCTAACTTAGCTACAGGAAACGCACTCCCGTGAGCTATCATTATAAAAATTAAAATGAGTAAGTGTTTAAGTGGCAATTTTTCTGATTAGAAGTATTTTTTAAAGGTTTCATTAATTGATAAAACACCATAATCATTTAATCCACCAATAATCAACTGTAAAGCAACAAGTAAAATAAAACCTAAACCAATATAGGCAATCCAAAGATGTCTTTGAATATAATTAGCTAGATAGGTAGCTAATGCACCAGTAAGAACAACTGACAAGATAAGTCCAAACATCATGTACCCAAAATTTCCTTTTGCAGCACCCACAACCCCAATGACGTTATCAAAACTAATAGTTATGTCTGCAAAAAGGACTTTATAAATACTTTTAATAAAAGAGGGCTCTTTTGATTTTTTAGTAGGTGATTTGATCTTTTTAATTTCAAATAAATCTTTTCTTAAATCATTAACAATCCAGATTAAAAGAAGACCACCAATTATTTTAACCCAATAAAATTGAAAAAGGTAAGTAGCAAAAATAGCAAATAAAACTTTAAAGACAAGTGCACCGACTACACCCCAAAAAATGATTAATTTTCTATTTTTAGGAACAAAATTTGCAGCGATTAAACCAATTATAATTGCATTATCTGCAGCCAAGATAATATCAATAAATATGATCTGTAAGAGTATGAGTGATTCTTCTAACAAGGTAGTATCATTTTAAAAAAAACAATTATAATTGTTAGTTTCCTGTTGTCTATTAATAGTAATTAATATTTCGATTTTTCGCCAGCTATAACTGCTTTTAACTGGTCATATTCTTTACAATTACAATCTTTTAAAACTTCAAGTCTTTCAACTGCAAGATTATGTCTATTTGTGGCTACGTATAGTTCACCAAGGTATTCATTTATACCAGTATGCTTTGGATCAATTTTTAATCCTTGTAAATAAAATTTTTCCCCATTCTCAAAATCACCAAGCTTTCGAGTTGTAAAACCAAGATAATTTAATGTATCAGCTTTATTTGGAAAATTTTTATTAGATTGAACCAGTAATTTTTGCGCTTTCAAATAACTTTTTTTTGCTTTTTCTAACTTATCTTTTTTTTCAAAGTTTTTTGCTGCTTTAATATGTGTAACAGCCATATCATATTTTGTTTTAGTTTTAGAGGAACCACTATCGCTTGATCCGGCAGCATATGAGCTTGAGACTACTAAAGTAGATATAAATAGTGAAATAAGTAACTTTTTAATCATATAAATTTTTTCATTTTATTTAATGTTTCTAGTTTTAGTCCATTATCCAGTAAATTTTTTCTTATAGATTTAGCTGTTTCCAGGGAACTAATATTATCGCCATGTATACATACAGAATCGATTTCACAAGGTATTTGTTTCCCACTGTGACAATTAAGTGACTGATTTTGTACCATCTTTAACACATGTTTTTTTGCTTGTTCTGGGTCAGTTATTAAAGCATGAGGTTTTTTTCTTGATACAAGATTTCCATCATCTTCATAATTTCTGTCAGCAAATATTTCACAAGCAATTTTCATATCTAATTTTTTAGCAGCTTGTTCCATTTTAGATCCAGTCGGCACTAAATAAATTAACTCTGGATTTATTCTTTTAATTACTTTTGCTAAAGTCGTTGCTAAATCAATATCCTCACATGCCATATTATTTAAAGCTCCGTGTGGTTTTATATGAGTTACATTTTCACCATGGTTAGACGAAATTGTTTGAAGAATTTCATATTGATTAGTTATTAATTTTTCTAATTCAGAAGAGGATAAATTCATTCGTTCTCTCCCAAAATTTTCAGGATCATTAAAAGATGGATGTGCTCCAATACTGACACCATTTTTTTTTGATATTTCTACAACTTGATTCATAGTTTCCTCATCGCCTGCATGATAGCCACATGCTATATTTGCCGAATTAACTATTTCAAGTAAGTCAGGATCATGCTTGTTAGAATGATGTTTAGATTTCTCGCCTAAATCACAATTTATATTAATTTCAATACTCATTATTCTTCAGTATAACATGGCATGATAAAAAATATATCAAATCTTGGTGACGCAGCTTTATATTGTGATTTTGGTAAAGATGTAAATAAAGACATTAACACACAAGTAATCAAATACTTTAAGACTATTCAAAAAAAAAATATTTCAGGGGTAAGCAATATTACTCCATCTTACAATAAATTAATTATTTCTTTTGATCTTAAAAAAATTAATTTTAATAAACTTAAAAAGATAATTGATAATATTGAGATTATCAAAGGTGATAGTATTCAAAATAAAAAATTTGAAATTCCTGTTTGTTGTGAGAAAGAATTTTCTCTAGACATAAAAAGATTAGAAGAAAAACTAAACATGAAAGAGGAAAAAATATATGAAAGTTTTTTTGAGAAAGAATTTTTTTGCTATATGACAGGTTTTATTGCAGGAATGCCTTTTCTTGGAGATTTAGATGAAAATCTTCGAGCAAAACGTCTTGATACTCCTAGGGTTAAAGTTCCAAAGGGTTCAATTGGTTTGACTGAGCAATTTGCCAATATCTACACTTTTGAAAGCCCTGGGGGATGGAATATCATTGGAAATACTCCATTAAATATTTTTGATAGCAATAAAGAAAAAGAACCCAATTTAATTAATCCGGGCGATTTAGTTACATTCAAAAGAATTAGTAAAGAAAAATATCAAAATTATCATGAATAAAAATTATTTTGAAATTATAAGGGCTGGTATTAATTCAACTTTCCAAGATCTTGGAAGAAGTAATCTTCATCATATTGGTATCCCATTCAGTGGAGCTATGGATAATAGAAATTATTTATTGGCTAATAAACTTACTGGTAACAATCATAATGATCCAGTTATAGAATTTGCTTATCAAGGCCCTCATTTAAAATATCATGGAGATAAGATTAATATTGCTATCACTGGTGATGTCAGTTTTAAAATTAAAAAAGGTGATAATCTAATTAATGGAGAATGTTATCAATCATTTATTTTAGAAAATGATGACGAGTTGGATATTATATCAACTAATAAATCTGTGTATGGATATCTAGCAATCAGTGGTACATTTAATTTAAAATTTCAATGGTCTAGTTGTTCAACTAATACTAAAGCAAAGATAGGATCCAATAATGGTGAGAAGTTATCTGTTAACCAAAAAATTAATGTTAAAGAAATTAATAATAACTTTGTGCTTAGAAAACTAAATTATGTTAATACAAAGATAGAAAATATTAGAGTGATTAAAGGCACAAATTTCAATTATTTTTCTGAAGAAGGTAAGAAAATTTTTTTTAAAAATGAATTTAAAGTTTCTAAATTATCTGATCGTATGGGAATGAGATTGGAGGGAAAAAAAATAGAAAATATGGTTGATACTAATATTAGATCTGAAGGCTTAATTAAGGGTGTGATACAAGTGCCGGCTGATGGCAATCCAATAATCATGCTCTCAGATCATGGTACTATAGGGGGGTATCCTAAAATCGGTGTCGTTGTGAGTGCCGATTATGACAAATTGGTTCAATTAACTCCTGGCTCAAAAGTCAAATTTCAAGAGGTCGATTTAAGTAGTGCAGAAACTCTTTTTAAATTGTATGACTTAGAGACTCAAAATTTAATTTCACAAATTTAATGAATATTTTAAAAAGTTTACCCGGTCCATTACTGATATTTTTTGGCGCTCTTAGTTTAAGCTTTGGTGGACTTATAGTAAAATCTTTTGAGGGAGCAACATTGTGGCAGATATTATTTTGGAGATCCTTATTCTTCTCTCTTACGGTTTTAACTTTTTTGATTATCACTTACAAAAGCAAAGTTTTAAAATCGTTTTATGACTCTGGATTACCAGGTTTTATTGGTGGATTAATATTATCTATTGGTTTCTGTGGTTATGTTTTTGCCATGTATAACACCACTGTTGCTAATACTAATTTCATCATATCACTTCAAATCTTATTTTTAGCTATATTTGGTTTTTTTTTCTTAAAAGAAAAAATTAATTTAATTACGTTAATTTCAATTATTTTAGCAATGTCAGGAGTGCTGTTGATGGTTGGAAATTCATTATCTCCAGGAGAATTATCTGGAAATTTAGCAGCTTTCACAATGCCAATTACTTTTGCAGTTTTAATAATGATCGTTAGAAAATTTCCATCAGTTGACATGGTCCCAGCACAGTTTGTTGCAGGTATAAGTTCATGTCTTATTGGTTTATCACTTTCACCTACAATAATGATTTCACCTCATGATATTTTTTTAGGTTTTTTAGCAGGATTTTTTCAAATAGGTTTCGGTTTTATATTTATAACAATTGGTGCAAGAACAACTCCTTCTGCGATGGTTGGAATAATCATGCTATCCGAATCCGTTCTTGGTCCTGTTTGGGCTTTTCTTTTTGTAAACGAAATACCCTCATTGTATGGATTGATAGGAGGAGCAATAATACTTTTTGCTGTATTACTACAGTTTTACACACTTTTAAAAAAGCCCAAGGCAATCGTTTCCAATTGACATTTTATGTCACTTATAGGACTATTGTTTCACGGGAGAGACTACAGATTATCGTAGCGCCGAAGGAGCAACCGCCCAGGAATCTCTCAGGCAAAAAGGACCGTAACATATTAACTCTGGAAAGAGATTTAATTCTCGCCGAAGGAGCAAAACTCTCAGGCAAATATACAGATGGGTATAAAGAGTTAATATGGGAACAAAAAAAACATCGCTTTACCAATTACATCAAGATTGTAACGCAAAGTTTGTTGAATTTGCAGGTTATCATATGCCAATCCAATATTCTGAAGGTATTGTAGAGGAGCATAAATTCACAAGAAATCACTCTGGTATTTTTGATGTTTCACATATGGGTCAATTATTTATTTATGGTAGCGATGAATTAATTAAAGATTTAGAAAAAATTTTTCCATTAGATTTGAAAAATTTGAAACTAAATCATTCTAAATACAGCTTCCTGATGGATAAAGATGCTGGGATACAAGATGATTTAATCATTACAAAAATTGATGAAGGTTTTTTAATAATTCTTAATGCAGCGTGTAAAGACAATGATTTTAAAATTTTAAAGGAACTTTTAAAAGAAAAGTACAAAATGGTTTTGGATGAAAATAGATCTTTAATAGCAATTCAGGGACCTAAATCATCACAAATCTTAAATGAAGTTGTTGATGGGGTAAAAGATTTAAATTTTATGTCTGGAAACTGGTTCTTATTTGATAATCAGAAAGTATACATTACTCGATCTGGGTATACAGGTGAAGATGGTTTTGAAATATCAATTCTAAACAATTACGCAGATAAATTGACCAGAGAATTAATTAATAAAGGATCTAAATTAGCAGGCTTAGGAGCAAGAGATACTCTAAGACTAGAAGCTGGTTTATGCTTGTATGGTCATGACCTTGATAAAGATAAAACTCCAGTTGAAGCGAATTTGAAATGGGCAATTTCAAAAGAAAGAATTTCCAAAGGTGACTTTATTGGTTCGGACATAATTATTAAACAATTAAATGATGGTGTCAGCAAAATAAGAGTTGGGATTAAACCTGAGGGAAGAATAATTGCTAGAGAAAAAACAAAAATATTCAACCAATCAGATGTTCATATTGGAGAAATTACTAGTGGTACATTTGGGCCAAGTGTAAATGGACCTGTAGCAATGGGCTATGTGGAAAATGAATTTTCAAAAAAAAACACTAAAGTATTCTTAGAGGTACGAGGTAAAAAATATGCAGCAAACATTTGCAGTTTACCATTTTATAAAAAAAGTTACGTAAAAGGAGTAAATCAATGAGTGAAGTGAAATATTCTAAAGAGCATGAATGGATAAAATTAGAGGGTGATGTTGCAACAATCGGCATTACAAAGCATGCAACAGAGATGCTAGGAGATATTGTTTTTGCAGAGCTACCAGAAAAAGGTTCTAATGTTGAAAAAGATGGTACAGCAGGAGTTGTAGAGTCTACTAAAGCTGCTAGTGATGTTTATACTCCAGTGAGTGGTGAGGTTGTAGATACAAATCAAGAAATTGTAGATGATCCATCCAAAATAAATCAAGACCCTGAAAATTCAGCTTGGTTCTTCAAATTAAAAATAAAAGATAAATCTGAAATGGACTCTTTAATGAACAAAGATGACTATGATAAATTTGCAAAGGAGAATAATACCTAATGTTACATAATTCTGAAAAAGATTTTATAAAAAGACACATTGGTCCATCTGAAGATGATCAATCTAAAATGTTAAAAAAATTAAATTATAAATCATTAGATGATTTAATTAATAGTACTGTTCCAGAAAAAATACAGTTTAAGGGTGAACTTAATATTGGTGAGTCTAATTCAGAATACGAAGCATTAAGAAAATTAAAGGCAATTTCTAAAAAAAATGAAATTTACTCAAATTTTATTGGCATGGGCTATTATGGTACATACACACCTTACGTAATTTTAAGAAATATATTGGAAAATCCAGGCTGGTACACATCTTATACGCCTTATCAACCAGAAGTGGCTCAAGGAAGACTGGAGATGCTTTTAAACTTTCAACAAATGATCGTTGATTTTACAGGAATGGATATTGCAAATGCATCTTTACTCGATGAAGGAACAGCGGCAGCAGAAGCTATGGGTTTAAGTTATAGACTTGATAAAAGTGATAGTAATTTAGTTTTTGTCTCAGAAAATTGTCACCCCCAAACTGTTGAGGTTATAAGAACTAGAGCAGAGCCTATGGGTCTCAAAGTTTTTGTTGGAAATGAAGATAAAGTTTTAGAACAATTAAAAGAGGATATAGTTTGTGGAATATTACAGTATCCTGGAACTTTGGGAGATATTAAAGATCCAAGCGAGGCAATAAGTAAAATTCATAAAAAAAATGGTAAAGCTATTTTAGCTTGCGATCTTCTTGCGCTTGCAAAGCTTAAAACACCGAGAGAACTTGGCGCTGATATTGCAGTTGGTAGTTCACAAAGATTTGGTATTCCAATGGGTTATGGAGGACCACATGCAGCATTTTTTGCAACAAAAGATGAATACAAAAGATCTATGCCAGGTAGAATAGTTGGCGTTTCAGTAGATAGGCATGGAAACAAGGCTTATAGATTGTCACTACAGACTAGAGAGCAGCATATCAGAAGAGACAAAGCTACAAGTAATATTTGTACCGCTCAAGCATTGTTAGCGATAGTATCAGCAGCCTATGCTATTTATCATGGTCCAGATGGAATTAAGAAAATTTCTGAAAGAGTTTCTCAATTAGCAAAAAATTTCGCTGATAAAATAAAACAATCTGGATATGAAATATATTCTGATTACTTTTTTGATACTGTTACAATTATTACCAAAGAAAAGACTGATCAAATTTATAAAAATGCTTTAAATCAAAAAGTTAATATTCGAAAAGTAAACTCTGAAATGCTTGCTGTTTCTTTTGATGAGAAAAAGAATGTTTATAGAGTAAATCAACTATTAAAAATTTTTAATGCAGCAGAATCTATAAAAAAAGAAGATCCAACAGTAAGTTTACCCAATTTACCAAAAAGTTTACTGAGAACTTCTAAATATTTAGAACATCCTGTTTTTAACTCATATCGTTCTGAGACAGAAATGCTCAGATACCTTAAAAAGTTAGAGGATAAGGATATAGCTCTTAACAGAACCATGATAGCGTTAGGCTCTTGCACTATGAAATTAAATGCCACTGCAGAAATGATACCTATCTCCTGGAGAGAATTAGCTGAGCCCCATCCATTTGTACCTATTGAGCAGATGGAGGGATATAGAACATTATTCACAGATTTAAAAAACTGGTTAAGATCAATTACTGGTTTTTCGGGAGTTTCACTTCAACCAAATGCAGGTGCCCAAGGCGAATATGCAGGACTAATGGTAATTAGAAAATATCATTTAGATAGAGGTGAAAAAAATAGAAACATATGTTTAATACCAAGTTCTGCACACGGAACCAATCCTGCTAGTGCACAAATGGTTGGAATGAAAGTGGTTGTAGTTAATTGTGATAAAGAAGGTAATGTTGATTTTGATGATTTAAAGAAAAAAGCAGAGCTTCATTCAGAAAATTTAGGAGCCTTGATGGTCACATATCCATCTACTCATGGAGTATTTGAAGAAAAAATTATGGATATATGTGAACTAATTCATAAACATGGTGGGCAAGTTTATATGGACGGGGCAAACTTGAATGCATTAGTTGGTATCGCTAAACCTGGAAATTTTGGTCCGGATGTTTGTCATATAAATTTACATAAAACATTTTGTATCCCTCATGGTGGGGGTGGACCAGGTATGGGACCTATTGCATGTAAAAAACATCTACAAGTTTATTTGCC
>CACBRY010000003.1 GCA_902541825.1 uncultured Pelagibacteraceae bacterium
GTAAACTTCTGATAAAAATTTAGTAATCCAATACTTTAAAGATGATGCTACAGCATTTAATAATGAAAAAAGAACTACTATTGAGGGTAAAGGAGTTTTAAATAATAGAATTTCTGAACATATACTTACAAATTTGTCTCAAATAGGTATTGAAAATCATTTAGTTAAACGACTAAACATGAGAGAACAATTAATTAAATTTGTAGAAATAATTCCAATTGAATTTGTTATCCGGAATGTTGCGACAGGATCTTTGACTAAAAGACTTGGAATAGAAGACGGAACTGTACTAAAAGAACCTTTAATTGAATATTGTTTAAAAGATGACAAACTTGGTGATCCTTTAATTTCAGAGGATCATATTTATGCATTTGATTGGGCAAATAAAAAAGAAATTGAAAAGATTAAAAAAAATATTTTTAGAATTAATGATTTTATGATTGGAATGTTTAGAGGGGTGGGAATAAAATTAATTGATTTTAAATTAGAATTTGGACGAACTAAAATTGATGGAAGAAAAGAAATAATTTTGGCTGATGAAATAAGCCCTGACACTTGTAGATTGTGGGACTCTGCAACTGACAAAAAACTTGATAAAGACAGATTTAGAAAAGATTTAGGGGATTTATTACCTGCGTATACCGAAGTTGCCAAAAGACTTGGAATTCTACATGAGCAATCGAACGTTTCTGCAGTAAATATAACTAAACTATCTTCAATTAAAAAGAAGCGAAAATGAAAGTTTCTGCAGTAATAACTTTAAAAAAGGATGTTTTAGATCCACAAGGCAAAGTAATTCATGAAACATTGGATGGTATGGGTTTTAATTCTGTGAATGAAGTTAGACAAGGAAAATATTTTGAAATTGATGTTAAAGAAAATGATCCAAAAAAAGCTAAAGATCTAGTGGAAGACATGTGTAAAAAACTTTTAGCGAATCTTGTTATTGAAAACTACAAAATTATTGAGACACAATAATTAATGAAATCATCCGTTATAACCTTCCCTGGTTCAAATTGTGATCGAGATATGGACGTGGCTCTCACAAAATTTGGATTCAAAAATAAAATGGTTTGGCATAATGATCAAGAATTGCCCAAAAGTGATTTAATTGTTTTGCCTGGTGGTTTTTCTTACGGTGATTATTTGCGTTGTGGCAGTATGGCCTCAAAATCAAAAATTATGCATTCAGTAATAAATTTTGCAAAATCAGGTGGATTGGTAATGGGAATTTGTAATGGTTTTCAAATTTTAGTTGAGTCTGGATTAGTACCAGGAGTATTATTAAGAAACAAATATCTTCAGTTTATTTGTAAAAATGTCCACGTAAAAGTAGATAATAAAGAAAACACCTTTTTCAAAAATCTTGATAAAAAAATTTTAGAATTTCACATAGCTCATAATGAGGGTAATTATTTTTGCACCAATGATCAACTCAAAGAGATTGAAGATAATAATCAAATAGCAATTTATTATTGTGATCAAAATGGCAATACAGATGATCAAATAAATCCTAATGGTTCAATAAAAAATATTGCAGGTATTTTTAACAAAGAAAAAAACGTTTTAGGTATGATGCCTCATCCTGAGAGAATGATAGATGAAAGTTTATCTGGGGAAGATGGATCAATCTTTTTTAAAAATCTTATAAATAATATTAAATGAAAATTCGAACTAAACTATTCTATATATTGTTAGCCTTTTTTATGATGACCAGTGTTTCTTTTGCGTGTGTTACCTCAAAAGAATGCAGTCCCAAAAAAGAAAAAGGTTACTACAATTATCCTAATAAATTGAAAAGAGGTATTGCAGGAAATATGCACATTGCAAACTTTATGCCAGAGGAACTACATTTAGCAAATTACTCTATCGTGAAAGATCCAACAGGCACATCGCCTATTGAGATAATTGAAGATTTTAGTCCGATAAAAGGTCATTGCGGAACAGCAGGTCATTTCTGGAAACAAAATAAGGTTAAAGTAGGAACTGGAACAACAGATTGTAATAGTAATAGATTAAGACTCGAACTTGCTATGAATAAAGATTTAAGGACAGGTAAGAAAGCTAAAGAAATTTGGATAGGTTATTATTTGTATGTGCCTGACACGTCTGATAATTTTAAAGATAAAAAATTACAACCTTACATAACACAATTTTATGGCACTAATAAAAAAGGTGGTCAAAATAGAGGTGGTTATGCACCTCAATTTTCTGCTTCTATATACAACGGTAAACTTTCTATTGAAGGTGTTCCTGTAATTGATGAAAACAATTTAAAGGGCAAGTGGCACAAAGTTGAGTTTAATGTTAGATACTCAAAAAAAGATGATGGTTTTTTTAAAGTCTATATTAATGGTGAATTAAAAGTAAATAGAACAGGATTTCAAACATCAAAACATAGTCATGTTGAAATAAAATATGGTTCATATTCACATCCTGAATACGGTGGTGCCAATTATCCTGAAGGATATCAATTCCCATCCCACACAATATACTTTGCTGGGTTCAGTGTAGAGAAAGATAGAGCAAAATTAAAAGTTAACAATATTGAATGATGGAAGTTAACGAACAAATAGCTATAGATCACGGTTTAAAAAAAGAGGAATATAAAAAAATTTGTGATTTATTAAAAAGAGTTCCTAATCTAACTGAACTAGGAATTTTCTCTGCGATGTGGAATGAACATTGCTCATATAAATCTTCAAGAATTCATTTAAAAAAATTACACACTAAAGGAAAAAAAGTAATTCAAGGACCAGGGGAAAATGCTGGGGTTATTGATATTGAGGATGGAGATGCAATAGTTTTTAAAATCGAGAGTCATAATCACCCATCATTTATCGAGCCTTATCAGGGAGCCGCTACAGGAGTAGGTGGAATTATGCGAGATGTTTTTACAATGGGTGCAAGACCCATTGCTAACTTAAATTCAATACATTTTGGTTCAACTCAAAATAAAAAAACAAAAAATTTATTAAGAGGTGTTGTTCATGGAATTGGTGGTTATGGAAACTGTATGGGAGTACCTACCATAGCAGGTCAAACATCTTTTGATAGATCATATAATGGAAATATCTTAGTGAATGCTATGACTTTAGGATTGGTTAAAAAAGATAAGATATTTTACTCTAAAGCAGCTGGTTTAAATAAACCAGTTATATATGTTGGATCAAAAACCGGTAGAGATGGAATTCACGGAGCAAGTATGGCTTCTGCAAGTTTCGATGAAAAGATTGAAGAAAAAAAACCAACTGTGCAAGTTGGAGATCCTTTTACTGAAAAACTTTTATTGGAGGCGTGCTTAGAATTAATGTCAGGAGACTCAATTATTGCAATTCAAGATATGGGAGCCGCAGGACTAACCTCTTCAAGTATTGAAATGGCATCAAAAGGAAATTTAGGTATCGAAATTAACTTAAACAAAGTTCCATGTAGGGAAACCAAAATGACCCCTTACGAAATTATGTTATCAGAAAGCCAAGAACGAATGCTTATAGTTCTTGAAAGTGGCAAAGAGGAAATAGCTAAAAAAATATTTGATAAATGGAATTTAGATTTCGCTGTAATTGGAAAAACAACCAACACAAAGAATATTGAATTATTTTTTGATAACAAACAAGTAGCTAATATTCCAGTGAATACATTGGTTGAAAATTCTCCGATGTATGATCGAAAATGGAAAAAATCGAAATTACCAAAAAAAAATAGAATAAATAAAACAATATTTAAAAGTCTAAAAATCAAAGATACCTTAAAAAAAATCTTATCCAGTCCAAACGTTTGTAGCAAAGAATGGATTTGGCAACAATATGATCACACCGTAATGGGTGATACTATACAAAAACCGGGAGGAGACTCAGGTGTAGTAAGAGTTCATAAAACGGATAAAGCTATTGCTGCTACAGTTGACTCATCTGCAACTTATTGTTGGGCACATCCACTAACAGGTGGAAAGCAAGTCGTTTGTGAAACTTGGAGAAATTTAATCTCAGTAGGTGCTAAACCTATAGCGGTTACGAATTGTTTAAATTTTGGAAGCCCAGAGAAAGAGGAAAATATGGGTGAGTTTGTCGAATGTGTTCAAGGTATCAGTGAAGCATGTAAGTATTTAGATTATCCTGTTGTCTCAGGCAATGTATCTTTTTACAACGAAACTAAAGACATTGGAATTAAACCAACTCCTACGATAGGAGGTGTGGGTTTAATTAAAGATTACAAAAAAATGATTACAATGGATTTTAAGGAAATCGACAACATCGTATTAGTGATTGGCAAAACAGAGGGGCATATAGATCAAAGTTTATTATCAAGAATAATATTAAATGAAAATAATGGACCACCACCTGAGGTAAATTTATTTAATGAAAAAAATAATGGTCTAACTTTACTAAATTTAATTGAGAAAAATTTCATTAAAAGTGCCCACGATGTATCTCTTGGTGGGATAATTACAGCATTAAGCAAAATGTGTATAAAAGGAAATAAAGGTATACAAATCAAAAAGCCAAAATTTTTGATTAATGAAATTGAATACTTTTTTTCTGAAGATCAAGGAAGATATTTAATTGAAATAAATCCAAAAGATTTAAAAGAAGTTTCAAAGATTTTAGAAAAAAATTCGGTACATTATGATGAAATAGGTAAAATCATCGATAAAGAGATGATAATTGATCAAAAGACGAAACTAACAATTGACGAATTAAAATCATATAATACTAATTGGTTTAAAGGCTACATGGTTTGATTATGGCAATGGATTTAAAAGAAATCGAGAAATTTATTAAAGAAGCAATGCCAGATGCTTCAATAGAAATACAAGATTTAGCGGGAGATGGTAATCATTATTCTGCTACTGTTACATCATCTCAATTTGCTGGAAAAAGTAAAATTGAACAACACAAAATGGTTTACAATTCATTAAAAGGTAGAATGGGGAATGAATTACATGCCTTAGCAATTAAAACAAAGGAACAATAATGGATGATAAAACAAAAAATATAATTCAAAATCACATAGATACTAACGATGTATGTTTATTCATGAAGGGAACTCCAGATGCACCACAGTGTGGATTCTCAATGGCAGTCACAAACATTCTTAAAATTTTAGAGGTGAATTTTAAAAGCGTAAATGTTCTTGAAGACCAATCAATTAGAGAGGGAATAAAAATTTTTAGTGATTGGCCTACTATTCCTCAACTCTATGTAAAAAAAGAATTTATTGGTGGATGTGATATTTTAAAAGAAATGTACGAAAGTGGTGAATTAAAAAAAGTTTTTGAGGAAAAAAACATAAAATTCAAAAACTAATTTTTTTCAAAAAAAACTATATCAGATATGTCAGTGTTACCTTTATATTTATAAACATTGTTAATAGTGTCTAGTAAAAGATTGGTTACTTTGCTTGAAACTAACGAGGATGAAAAAGATTTCTTTTTTAAGATATGATCAGCTAATTTATCAATTTTAATATCATTTACATCATTAAGATGTTTAAAATAATCTGGAAATTTATAGTCCTCAATTATATAAAAACCACCATCAACAAGATATTCATAAAAATGATTTAAAGCACTTAATTGATCACTCTGTTTGTGAGAGCCATCATCGATTATAACATCAAAGTATTTTAAAGTGTCTTTATCCATTATTTTTTTAATAAATTTTGAAACCATTTTTGAATTTGATGAGTCCAGACCAAAAACATGAATTTTTTTTGAATAATATTTAAAATTCGAAATGTTTATGTCTAAACAATAAATTTCACAATTTGGAAAGTATTTTGAAAAAGCAGCAGCTGAGGCCCCAGAAAACGATCCTATTTCTAAAATTTTAATTTTCTTTTCTTTTAAAAAAGATAGATGTTTTTCATAGTATTTTGAAAAACCGTGAGTTTTGTTTTGTTTATCTTTGCTATATTCAGATTTATCTGTTCCATAATGAGAAAAAAGTTTATCTAGGGAAGAATCTTCTATTCCATCTAAATCAATGTTATGTTTTTTTTTGAGCTTATAAATTAAGCCTCTTTTAAATAAACTAAGAAAGTTCAATTTTATCTAGAATAATATTCAATAACTAAATTTGGTTCCATTACTACAGGATAAGGGACCTCTTCAAATTTTGGAATTCTTACAAACTTAAATTTTTTATTTTTTTGATCTAATTGAATATATTCAGGCGCTTCTCTCTCTTTACTTGCTAAAGCTATATCAATGATTGCAAGTTGTTTAGATTTATCTCTTATTTCAATACTATCTTCCTCTTTAACTAAGTAACTAGAAATATTCACTTTTTTTCCATTCACTTTAACATGTCCGTGGTTAATTAATTGTCTAGCAGAAAAAATTGTTGTAGCAAATTTAGCTCTATAAATTACTGCATCTAATCTTCTTTCAAGAAGACCAATTAAATTTTCACTGGTATCTCCTTTAAGCATAGAAGCTTTTTTATAAATATTTCTAAACTGTCTCTCATTTATGTTTCCATAATAAGCTTTTAATTTTTGTTTTGCTTGCAATTGAATACCATAGTCTGAAGGTTTACCTTGTTTAGTTTGACCGTGCTGACCTGGTCCATAAGCTCTTTTATTGAATGGGCTTTTCGGTCTACCCCACAGGTTAACCTTTAGTCTTCTGTCAACTTTATGTTTAGAGTTAATTCTTTTTGTCATTTGATATTCGGTCTTATAAACTTACTCTTTTGTTTGTCAATCAACGTTTTTTACCTAAACTTGCGAATACACCTGATAATATACGTGTTTCTTTATCAGATAACTCCATTTTATAAAAAATATTTCTGAGGTTCTCAAGCATTTTAGGTTTCTTTTCCTTGGGTCTAAAAAAATTTATTTCATCTAAATTTTTAATGCAAAGACTTAACATAGATTGAATTTCTTTTTTATTAGCTGATTTGATTTTTTCCGATCTTTTAAATGGAGTATTTTTTAATTTGATAAGGCTAGATACGTATTGAGCGATAATAATAAGGCTATGGGATAAATTCAAAGATTTAAAATCAGGGTTAGTAGGTATTTGTAAAGTATAATTAGCATAACTGATTTCATCATTTGATAAACCTGACGCCTCCGAACCAAACAGAAAACCAATTTTTTTTTTAAAATTTATTTTTTTTAAATCTTTTAAGTTTATATGCTTTACATTTTTGTTTCTAAATCTTGCAGAAGTAGCGACAACAATATCAATTTTGTTTATTGCATCTTCTAAATTATCATAATTTTTGCTTTGTTTAATAATATCTTTAGCTCCAACTGATGTAGCTAGAATTTTATCATTTGGAAAAGTAGGTTTTGGGTTTACTAAAATCAATTTATTAAAATCAAAGTTTTTTATTGCTCTGGCACAGGCACCGATATTTTCTGACAATTGAGGTTTATGAAGAATAAATGAAATATTATTTTTACTCATTTATTTACTTGCAGGCGCATTATCTTTAAATAATTTATAATCTAAACTATCAATTAATGCTTTGAACGAAGCTTCGATAATGTTTGTTGAGACACCAATAGTAAACCAATTTTTTCCTTGAGAATCTGTGCTTTCAATTGAAACTCTTGTAACAGCTTCAGTTCCTGTATTTAAAATTCTTACTTTATAATCCACCAGTTTTAAATCTTTTAAATATTTTGAGTATTTTGCTAGTCTATCAACGTTTTGTCTGATGGCATTATCTAAAGCATTTACTGGACCATTCCCTTCTCCTTCACACATAATTTTTTCTCCATCAACTTCTAATTGAGCTTTTGCAGAAGAAACTATTTCGCCAGAATTATTTTTTTTCACTGTAACGTCATATTCATTTATAGATATATATCTTGGTATTTCTCCAATAATTCTTCTAGCTAATAATTCAAATGATGCATCAGCACCATCATAACTATAACCAATGAATTCTCTATCTTTTACTTCATCTAATAATTTTTTAATTTTTGGATCATTTTCTTGAATATCAATTTTAATACTTTTTAATCTTGAGATAATATTCGATTTTCCTGATTGGTCAGAAACAACAATATTTCTTGTGTTACCAACTTCCTCCGGATTGATATGCTCATAAGTTTTTGGATCTTTTTGTACAGCAGATACATGCAATCCCCCTTTATGTGAAAAAGCTGCTGCGCCCACATATGGTAAATGTTGGTTGGGTTTTCTATTTAAAATTTCATCTAAAAGTCTTGAACAATCAGTTAGATTTTTAATATTTTTTGATTTTATTCCAATTTCAAATTGAGATGAAAAATCTTTCTTTAAAAAAAATGTTGGTATTAATGACATTAAATTTGCATTTCCACATCTTTCACCCAATCCATTTATTGTACCTTGAATTTGTCGAACACCAGACAATACTGCTGCTAATGAGTTAGCAACCGCATTACCAGTATCATTATGTGCGTGAATTCCCAAATTTTTTCCTGGTACTACTTTTGTAACCTCACTAACTATCTGTGTAACTTCATGTGGAAGTGTACCTCCATTAGTATCACATAATATCACCCACCTTGCACCTTGATCATAAGCAGCTTTAATACATGAGAGTGCATATTTTGGATTTGCTTTATAACCATCAAAAAAATGTTCTGCATCGAACATAAATTCTTTTTTTGCTTTAACAAAATGTTTTGCACTCTCAGAAATATTATCTAAATTTTCTTCATTGGTAATTCCTAAGGCAACATCGACATGAAAGTCCCAAGACTTACCAACTAAACATACTGCAGAGGTATTCGAGTTCATAAGTGCAGATAAACCAGTATCATTTTCTGCACTTCGTCCAGATCTTTTTGTCATTCCAAAAGATGTTAGTTTTGAATTTTTAAAATTGTGTTTCTTTTGAAAAAATTCTGTATCGGTTGGGTTAGCTCCAGGCCATCCTGCTTCAATGTAATCCACACCCAAATTATCCAAAGCTAAAGCAATTTTTTCTTTGTCTTCCAAAGAAAAATCAACTCCTTGCGTTTGAGCTCCATCTCTAAGAGTTGTATCAAATATGTATAGTTTTTCTTTGCTCATTTAAATTTCCAGAGTGTTTTACCATCTTTATCTTCTATTAAAACACCTTTGTCCAAGAGCTCATCTCTAATTCTATCAGCTTCTTTATAGTTCTTATTTTCTCTAGCTTTATCTCTTAAACCAAGCATATTTTGAATTTCAGACTCGGTTATAGATACTCTTTTCTTTTTAAATTCATTCCATTGCTCACTAGTTTCATGCATCAAACCAATAAATTTGCATGCCGAAACAAATAAGTCTGTGTTTTCACCTTTGTTGGCTTTTTCGAATAACTTGTGAAGGTTGGCGATATATCCAGGAGTATTTAGATCCTCATAAAGTGGTTTTAAAATTTCATCTGAAACTTTGACACTTTTAAGATCAGATGAATATACTTTATACCACTTATCTAAAGTGCTTTCACAATCACTTAATAATTTGTCGTTCCAATCTAATGGTTGCTTATAGTGTGCACTCATTAAAGCCAATCTGATTATTTGGCCACTAATCTTATTTCTAAAATCTTTTATTTTAAGAATATTACCTTGTGACTTAGCCATTTTCTCATTAGACATAGTAATAAAAGCATTGTGCACCCAATAATTTGCAAAAACTTTTGTATCATTGGCACATCTAGATTGGGCTATTTCATTTTCATGATGAGGAAAAATAAGATCTATACCTCCACCATGAATATCAAATTCATTACCTAAGAATTTTTTTGACATAGCTGAACACTCTAAATGCCATCCTGGTCTACCTTTACCCCATGGTGAATCCCAAGCAGGTTCATCATTATTTGACGGTTTCCACAGAACAAAGTCTTCAGAATTTTTTTTGTTTTCACTGATTTCTACTCTAGATCCAGCGATTAAATCTTCTAAATTTTTATTTGATAATTTTCCGTACTCAGGAAATTTTTTAACCTCAAAATAAACATGCTTTTTATTTTCATACGCAAATCCTTTTTTAATTAAATCCTTTATCATTTCAATCATTGGCTCAATATGTTCTGTCGCTTTTGGCTGATGAGTAGGATTCTCACAATTTAAAAACTCACAGTCTTTAAAAAAACTTGAAGTTACTTTTTCTGTGAGTTCTTTTGTAGAAATTTTTTGTTCTTGTGAGGATTTAATTATTTTATCATCAATATCAGTTATATTTCTCACATATGTTACTGAGGGAAATTCATTTTTTAATAATTTAAATAAAATATCAAAAATTACTAAGGGTCTTGCGTTTCCTATATGAGGATCATCATAAACTGTGGGTCCACAAACGTACATTCCAACATTTTTTTTTTCTTTTGGAACAAATTGTTCTTTTTTATTACTTAAATTATTTGTTAAAAAAATATCCATATTAGCTGATTAAGAAATATACCTTATTTAATGATTTGTTAATCTAATTGATTAACTAGGAATCTTGCAAACTGGAATTGGCTCCATTTTATGCAAGTTTTGATTTCGAATTTTTTCGTATTGTTCTCTATGAGGCGAATTTGGGTTGCCCATTGCGTCTTCAAGTTCTGAATAATTGAATCCTAATTGACCTTCATCTGTTCTTCCATCGTCCCATAATCCATCAGTTGGTGGAGCATCAATAATTTCTTTTAATATACCTAATTCTTTACCAAGTTCCCATACTTCTGTTTTATTACAATCTGCTATAGGAGATATATCAACACCACCATCTCCGTATTTAGTATAAAAACCTACTCCAAAATCCTCTACTTTATTCCCTGTTCCAACTACAATACCTTTATTTGCTGCTGCAACTTGATAAAGAGTAGTCATTCTAAGTCTTGCTCTGGAGTTAGCAAAACCATGTTCATTATCAAATTTATTTAGGGTTGTTGAAAATGTTTCAAAAAGTTTATCTAAACTTAAAGTATGTGCTTCAACATTTTTAAAATTTTTTACAAGCCATTGTTGATGCTTTAAACTAAGATCATGTTGATTTTCTTTTTGTTTAATAGGCATTGTTAAAACAATGGTTTTAATTCCTGTCATCGCACTCAGAGTGCTTGAAACAGATGAGTCTATACCACCAGATATTCCAATGACTAATGATTGTGCCTTTTTCGGCATTTGATCAACGTATGTTTTGATCCAATTAGAGATAAATTTTACTTTTTCTGATGGTAACATGACAAATATCTAACTATCTTAAAATTTTATGCAATAGCTTAAGATGCCGCTTGAATAGCATTTTTAGAATAGCTGCTATTCTTTTTAATCTCATCAGAAATTAAAAAGGCTAATTCTAAAGCCTGGTCTGAATTCAATCTTGGGTCACAATGAGTGTGATATCTACTTGATAAATCAGCATCAGATATTTTTCTAGCTCCACCTGTACACTCTGTCACATCTTGGCCAGTCATTTCAACATGTAAACCACCTGCGTATGATCCCTCAGACTGATGAACACCAAAAACATTTTTGACCTCATTAACTACATTATTAAATGGTCTCGTTTTAAAACCAGTAGTTGATACAATTGTATTCCCATGCATTGGATCACATGACCAAATAACATTTAGACCTTCTTTTTTAATTCGTCTTATTAACTTTGGTAAAAACTTTTCTACATTTTGATGACCAAATCTTGAAATTAAAGTTATTTTACCTTTTTCATTTTTTGGATTTAATACTTCACAAATTTTTGCAATCTCCTCAGGTTTAGAAGTAGGACCACACTTTATTCCAATAGGATTTTCTATTCCTCTACAAAATTCAACATGTCCACCATCTAACTGTCTTGTTCTATCACCAATCCAGACAAAATGAGCAGATGTATCATGATACTCACCGGTAGTAGAGTCTACTCTAGTCATACTTTCCTCAAAGGGTAAGTGCAACGCTTCATGTGATGTCCAGAAATTTACAGTGTATAATCTATTATTAAAGTCTGAAGTTATTCCACATGCTTCCATAAAAGCCAGTGCATCAGCAATTTTGTCCTCTAGGTCTTTAAATTTTTTCGCTTGAGGACTTTTTTTAATGTAATCTAAATTCCATAAATGAACTTTGTTCAAATCTGCAAAACCACCTTTTGAAAATGCTCTAAGTAAATTAAGTGTTGAAGCTGATTGAGAATACGCTTTGTACATTCTTTTTGGATCAGGCCTTCTAGCTTTTTCGTTAAAGTCTATTGCATTAATGTTATCACCTAAATAACTTGGTAATTCTACATCACCTTGTTTTTCTGTTGGAGCACTTCTTGGTTTAGAAAACTGCCCGGCAATCCTTCCAAGTTTTACAATAGGTAAAGACGCAGAGTATGTCATCACCAAAGCCATTTGAAGAATTACTTTAAAAGTATCTCTTATATTGTCAGGATGAAATTCTGCAAAACTTTCGGCACAGTCACCGCCTTGCAATAAAAAAGCTTTGCCATCAACTACTTTAGATAATTGATCTTTTAAATGTCTTGTCTCACCTGCAAATACAAGTGGCGGAAATGTTTTTAATTTGTTTAAAACACTATTAAGCTCCTTCTCATCACCATACGTTGGTATGTGTTTGACAGGATACTTTCTCCAGCTATTTACTTTCCAATTTTTCATGTTCAACTCAAGATTGTTGTATCAGAGTTTTTCTATTATTCAACGGTTACTGATTTAGCTAAATTTCTAGGCTTATCTATATCAAATCCTTTTTTGAGAGCTGAATAATAAGCTAATTTTTGCAAAGGTATTGTTAAAAGAAAGGGTAAAAGGTCATCATTAGCACTTTCAACCTCTATTTTTTCCCAAATATTTTCTGAAACCACCTCATCACTACTTTTATTGGTTACTAACAAAACTTTTGCTCCTCTTGCAATAACTTCCTGCATGTTAGAAATAGTTTTTTTATAATAATTGTCTCTCGGTGCTAATACAACAACTGGCATTCCTTCTTCGATAAGAGCAAGTGGTCCATGTTTCATTTCACCAGCTGGATAGCCTTCAGCATGGATATAAGATAGTTCTTTTAATTTTAATGCTCCTTCTAATGCTATTGGAAAAGAAAAGCCTCTTCCTAAAAACATTGAACCTTTAGCTTCATTAAACGTATTAGATATTGCCTGTATCTTATTATCAGTTAATAAAGTCTTTTCTGCTAATTTAGGAAGAGATTTAAGGTCTTTAAGTTTTTCATTAAATAGCTCTTTTTTTAAATCTTTTCTTAATAATCCAATTTTTAAAGCTAAAATGTA
The DNA here is from genome assembly GCA_902541825.1 of uncultured Pelagibacteraceae bacterium. Classification (GTDB taxonomy): domain Bacteria; phylum Pseudomonadota; class Alphaproteobacteria; order Pelagibacterales; family Pelagibacteraceae; genus Pelagibacter. The sequence goes on from CACBRY010000003.1 coordinate 13,205, forward strand.
TAATATAAGGATTTGACCCAAAAAGGCTTTAGTAGAGGCAACTCCTATCTCAGTCCCACAATGTATTGGTAAAACAAATTTAGAGTCTCTAGCAATCGAACTCTCGATTACATTTACAACCGCACATGTTTTCATATCATTTTGATTACATAAATCTAATGCCGCATAAGTATCTGCTGTTTCACCAGATTGAGATACAAATATATATAAAGTCTCTTTCTTAAATCTGTTTTTTCTATATCTAAACTCTGACGCAATATCTACATTAACATCTAATGAAGTTAATTCTTCGAACCAGTATTTAGCAAGTAGACAAGAATGATAAGCTGTTCCACAACCAATTAAAGTTACTGAGGAAATTTCATTCATTTTCCAAGGAAAATTATAAATATTAATATCATTATTTAATGTATCTACATATTCATTAATTCCGTTTTTTAATGTTGTCGGTTGTTCCTCTATTTCTTTAGCCATGAAATGTTTGTAATCACCTTTGTCATATTTTTCATCTTCTAGAGATAATTCTAAAACTTTTTTATTTATCTTATCCCCATCCTCATTAAAAAATTCAACGTGATCTTTTTTTATAATACAAAATTCACCGTCATTAAGATAAGTAATCTTATTTGTCATCGCCTTCAGAGCGTATGAGTCTGAACCTAAATAATTTTCATTTGGACCATACCCCACAGCTAATGGAGATCCTCTTCTTGCACCAACAATCAAATCAGGTTGATCTTTAAATATTATACCTAGCGCAAAACTACCATGAAGAGATTTAAGAGTTTTTTTAATTGAATTAACTATATTTTCAGTTTTTAAATTTTCTGTAATCAAATGTACAATCACTTCAGTATCAGTTTGTGACTTAAATTTATGACCCTTGCTTACCAAAAATTTTTTTAATAACGTAGAATTTTCAATTATCCCATTATGAACTACAGAAACATTTTGTGATGAGTGAGGATGAGCATTAATACTATTTGGCAACCCATGTGTAGCCCAACGAACATGTCCTATACCAATAGTTCCTTCCATTTTTTGAACTAATAGATTATTTTCAAGATTATCAACTCTTCCTTCAGATTTAACTTCGTTAATTTCATTGTTTGAAAGCGTTGCTATACCAGCTGAATCATATCCTCTGTATTCTAATTTTTTTAAAGAACTGATAATTGTTGATGAAACAGGTCTATTACTATTTATTCCAATTATTCCACACATAATTATTTAGATTTTCTTTTATAATTTTTTACCTCTAGTTGTTGGCTTCTAGTCAGTGCTAAAGATTTTTTACTTACATTCCTGGTAATTACTGATCCTGCTCCAATTATACTATTATCTGCAAGTGTAATTGGGGCTACTAAAGAAGAATTAGAACCAACAAAAACATTATCTTTTATTTTAGTTTTGTATTTTTTAACTCCATCATAGTTGCAAGTGATTGTTCCTGCTCCAACATTAACTGATTTACCGATTAGGGCGTCACCAATATAAGTTAAATGATTTACCTTAGATTTTTTTCCAAGAGTACTTTTTTTAATTTCAACAAAGTTTCCAATTTTAGAACCTTCCTTTAAAGTGGTACCAGGTCTTATTCGTGCATAAGGACCTATTTCAACTTTATTTTCAATTTTACAATTCTCTAAATGACTGAAAGATTTAATGATAACATTGTTACCAATCTTCACTCTTGATCCAATAACTACGTATGGTTCTATAGTCACATTTTTTCCAATTTTTGTATCTTTAGAAAAATAGATTGTTTCTGGAGCGATCATATTTACTTTAGATTTTAAGAACTTTACTCTCAGTGAATTTTGAAGTTTATTTATATTTAATTGTTTCATCTAGAAAATTACTTACATTAAGTATATATCTTTCTTAATTCACAAAATATTTCTTAAAAATACTTTTAATTATGAAACAAATTTTTACAATTCTTTTTGATTTAGATGGCACTTTAGTAGATACAGCTCCCGACTTAATGAGGGCTCACAATCATGTTATGAGTAAATTTGGATATCCAACCAAGTCTACTGAGGAAATAAGAAACTTGGTGGGTCAAGGCGCAGGTGCAATGCTTGGTCGATCTATATGGGGTCAGGCAAAAAAAGAATTCGGAAAAGTTCAAGATGAAAAAATTAAAAAAGAAATGGTCAAAGAATTTGTAAAGTATTACGGAAATAATATTGTAAATGAAAGTAAATTAATTGATGGAGTTAAAGATTTTTTAATATGGTCAAAAGAAAAAAAGATTTCAATGGGTGTTTGCACAAACAAACAAGAACATCTAGCAATTGATCTTTTAAAAAAAATTGGAATTTATGATTTTTTTGAATATGTAGCGGGTCACAATACATTTGATTATTGTAAACCTGATCCAAGACACTTAACGTCTGTAGTTGAAATTTTAGATGGGGATCTTAAAAAAACTTTAATGATTGGCGATAGTGAAACAGATGCTAACGCCGCAAAAGCTGCTGGAATTCCAGTTATTTTACTTGAGGATGGTTATACTGAAAAAAATACAACTGAAATTTACCATAATCACTTAATAAAAGACTTCATTGGTATTGAAAAAATCGTAACAAAATATCTTTAATATTGATTATTTTTTTTTAACTATTAGAACAGTTTTCAATTAGGAGTTATTTTGATCATACATAACGTAAAAGTTTTCCCATCTAAAGTTCATTTACCCAAAAAAAAACAGCTGGCTTGGAAAATCGCAGAGATTGCAAGTGATAATGCAAAGTTAGATAAAGAAGCGATAGAGATGGTGATTAATAGAATTATTGATAATGCTTCAGTAGCAATAGCTTCTCTAAATAGACGTCCAGTTATTTCATCCCGAGAGATGGCCCTAAAGCATTTAAGAAAAAATGGTGCAACATTATTTGGAGTTGATAATAAATTAAAATTTGACTGTGAATGGGCAGCATGGAGCAACGGGACAGCTGTGAGAGAACTTGATTTTCATGACACATTTTTAGCAGCTGATTATAGTCATCCTGGTGATAATATTCCTCCCCTTATAAGTGTTGCACAACAAAATAAAAAAAGCGGATTAGATCTTTTAAGAGGGATAATAACTGCCTATGAAGTGCAAGTTAATCTAGTTAAAGGAATTTGTTTACATAAACATAAAGTAGACCATATCGCTCACTTAGGACCAAGTGTTGCTGCTGGAATAGGATCGATGTTGAGACTAAATACAGAAACAATCTATCAAGCAGTTCAACAAGCTCTACATACAACTATTTCAACAAGACAGTCTAGAAAAGGTGAAATCTCCAGTTGGAAAGCTTATGCCCCAGCGCATGCCGGTAAACTTGCAATCGAGGCTGTAGATAGAGTTATGCGTGGCGAAGGTGCTCCAAGTCCAATTTATGAAGGTGAGGATAGTGTTATTGCACGAATTTTGGATGGAAAAAAAGCGTTATATAGAGTTCCACTTCCAAAAAAAAACGAGACAAAGAAAGCTATTCTTGAAACTTACACAAAAGAATATTCTGCCGAATATCAATCTCAAGCATTAATTGATCTTGCAAAAAAACTTAAAAAGAAAATATCTAATCTAAATCAAATAAGAAAAATTGATATTTATACCAGTCATCATACTCATTATGTGATTGGTACAGGAGCAAACGATCCTCAAAAAATGGATCCAAATGCAAGTAGAGAAACGTTAGATCATTCAATAATGTATATATTTGCTGTAGCTTTAGAAGATGGTAGTTGGCATCATGTAAAATCTTATTCGAAAGCTAGAGCAAAAAGAACAAGTACAATTAAGATATGGAGATCAATCAAAACACATGAGGATAAAAAATGGACCAAAAGATATCATGACCCAAACCCTAGAAAAAAAGCTTTTGGTGCAAAAGTCACAATTACCCTTAAAAATGGAAAAAAAATTACCGAAGAACAAGGAGTTGCAGATGCTCATCCGTATGGCTCAAGGCCATTCAAGAGAAAAAATTATATAAACAAATTTTTAACACTTACCGAGAATATTTTAGATAAAAAAGAAATAGAAAGATTTTTAAAAACAGTACAAAACTTAAGAAAACTAAAGTCAGGTCAATTAGATAGATTGAATATTATTGTTAAAAAGAGCAAAATTAAACGAAATTTAAAAAAAGGAATTTTTTAATGCATTTTGTCGAGAAAGAACCAATACAAAAAAGAAAAGATTTTACGGATAAATTAAGATCTAAAAAAATATTAAGAGTTCCTGGTGCTTATAATCCTTTAACAGCAAAATTAATTGAGGAGATTGGTTATGATGCTGTTTATGTTTCAGGAGGTGTTATGGCAAATGATCTTGGATTTCCTGATATTGGATTAACCACACTGCAAGATGTTAGTACGCGGTCCTACTTAATTTCTAGAGTTACAAATCTTCCTACAATTGTAGATATAGATACAGGATTTAAATCATGTAAAGAAACGATAGAAACTTTTGAAGAGTTTGGAATTACTGGAGTTCATTTAGAAGATCAAATTGAAAGAAAAAGATGTGGACACCTGGATAATAAAGAATTGATATCCACTGATGCAATGGTGAAAAAAATTAAAGAATGTATTTCTGCAAAAAAAGATGAAAATTTTAGGATTATTGCAAGATCCGATGCAAAAAGTGTAGAGGGAATTGATAAAATGATCGAGAGATGTAAAGCGTATATCGATGCCGGAGCAGAAATTATTTTTCCTGAGGCACTTCATGATGAAAAGGATTTTGAAAAAGTTAGAAAAGAATTATCGTGTTATTTGTTAGCTAACATGACTGAATTTGGAAAAACTAAATTATTAAATTATAAACAACTAGAAGAACTGGGTTACAATATTGTTATTTATCCTGTTACAACTCAAAGATTAGCAATGAAAAACGTTGAGGATGGTTTAAGAGACATTTATGCAAATGGACACCAAAACAATATTATTGATAAAATGCAAACTAGAAAACGGTTATACGATCTTGTAGATTATGAAAAATATAATAGTTTGGATGAAAAAATTTATAACTTTAACACCGATGGTCACGAATAATGAGTGATGATATTAAAAAAGGCTTATTAGGAATTGTTGTAGACGAAACAGAAGTCTCAAAAGTAATGCCTGAAATTAACTCTTTAACTTATAGAGGTTATGCTGCTCAAGATCTTTGTGAATATTGTAGATTTGAGGAAGTAGCTTATCTTATTTTAAATAAAGATTTACCTAATACTATTCAGCTTAGAAAATTTGAAAAGGAAGAGAAAAGTAATAGAGAATTATCTAAAGATTTATACTCAGTTATAAAAAAAATGCCTAAAAAATCTCATCCTATGGACGTGGCCAGAACTGCCGTAAGTATTATGGGTTTAGAAGATAAAGAAACAACTGATTCTTCTCCTGAGGCAAATATGAGAAAAGCGATAAGGATCCTTGCAAAAACTCCTACTGCATTAGCTGCCTTCTACAGAATTAGAAAAGGTAAAAAAATTATCAAACCCAAAAAAAATTTAAATATAGCAGAAAACTTTTTTTATATGTGTTTTGGAAAAGTGCCTCAAAAAGAAATAGTAAAAGCTTTTGATGTGTCTTTAATATTATATGCAGAGCATAGCTTTAACGTTTCAACTTTTACTGCAAGAACTATTACCAGCAGCTTGTCTGACATTCATGGTGCAATTACTGGGGCAATAGCAAGTTTAAAAGGTCCATTACATGGTGGAGCTAATGAGGAAGTGATGCATATGATGAATAAAATTAAGGATCCTAAAAACGCTCTTAAATGGATAAATGATGCATTAGATAACAAAGATGTTGTGATGGGTTTTGGCCATAGAGTTTACAAAAGTGGAGACTCAAGAGTTCCTACAATGAGAAAATATTTTGCAAAAGTAGCAAAAATTAAAAAAGATAAAAAATTTGAAAAAATTTATGACATTGTTGAAAAAGTAATGATTGAGAGAAAAAACATCCATCCAAACGTGGATTATCCTACTGGTCCTACTTATCATTTAATGGGTTTCGATACAGATTTTTTCACACCTATTTTCGTAATTTCAAGAATTACAGGTTGGTCAGCACATATAATGGAGCAACATGCTGCAAATAAACTGATCAGACCTCTTGCAAGTTACAAAGGTAACAAGCACAGAAAAGTTTTACAATTAAATCAAAGATAATTAACTAAAAGCTTCGACCCAAGTTCCTTGTGTAGATGCTTTAGAATACTCAGTTGCACGACCCTCAAAGAAGTTCATGTGCTCAACTGCGTTTAACATTGTATCTAACCATCCAAGTGGATTTTTTTGTACATCGTAAATTGGTTCCAAGCCTAATTGAACTAGTCTTCTATTGCCAATAAATCTGATATAGTCTTTTACTTCTTTTGCAGTTAATCCTTCCATTGGACCCATTTCAAAAGCTAAATCTATAAAGGCATCCTCATGTTCAATAATAGTTCTGCAAGCTTCATATAATTCTTTTTTTAATTTTGGTGTCCAGATTTCTGGATTCTCTTTGATGAATTCTTTAAAAATTCTAATCATAGAATTGCAGTGAAGAGTTTCATCTCTTACAGACCAAGTAACTATTTGGCCCATTCCTTTCATCTTGTTGTGTCTTGGGAAATTTAAAAGGATCGCAAAACTTGCAAATAATTGTAAACCCTCAGTGAAAGCACTAAAGACTGCAACAGTTTTAGCAATGTCCTCTTTTGAATTAACATTAAATCCTTGCATGTAATCATATTTGTCTTTCATTTCTTTATACTTCATAAATGCAGAATATTCTGACTCTGGCATTCCAATAGTATCTAATAAATGAGAATAAGCAGCGACATGAACTGTTTCCATTGCAGCAAAAGCTGTCATCATCATTAAAACTTCAGTTGGTTTAAAAACAGTTGTGTAATGTCTTAAATAACAGTTATTAACTTCAACATCAGCTTGAGTAAAAAATCTAAAGATTTGAGTTAAAAGATTTTTTTCAGGTTGTGATAAATTTTTCTGCCAATCTCTAACATCATCACCAAGTGGTACCTCCTCAGGTAACCAATGGATTCTTTGTTGTGTTAACCAAGCGTCATAACACCAAGGGTATCTAAATGGTTTGTAAACTGGATTTTCTACTAAAAGACCCATCTTTTTAGGTTGGATAATTTCTTTTTTTTCTACTTTGATTTTCTCTGCTACTGACATGATAAACACTCCTCGTATTCTGGTTCTTCGTTAGTTTGTTGATTTTTAGATTTATATACATTGGCTGTAATATCAGTTGATTGAGCATTATTGATATTTTCAGCTCTTTGAATTGATTTTGATCTACAGTAATAAAGGCTTTTCAAACCTTTTTTCCATGCATCAAAATGAATTCTATGTAATTCTTTTTTGTGAACGTCTGCTGGTAAAAACAAATTGACTGATTGTGCTTGAGAAATAAATGGTGTCCTATCACCACTCAACTCAATAATCCATTTTTGATTTAATTCAAAAGCAGTTTTAAAAACATCTTTTTCTAAATCAGTTAAAAAATCTAAATGCGAAACTGAACCTTGATTAGTAGTTATTGTTGACCATGTTTCGTCGTCATTCTTACCGTGACTTTCCAAAATCTCCTCAAGATATCTATTTCTTACATTGAAAGATCCTGACAAAGTTTTGTGAGTATAACTGTTAGCTGCAATAGGTTCCACTCCTGGTGATGCACCTCCGCAGATTATTGAAATAGATGCAGTTGGTGCTATTGCGGTCTTATTTGAAAATCTCTCTTTAAAACCATATTCTGCAGCATCTGGACATGCACCTCTTTCTTCAGCTAAATCTTTTGAGGCTTGGTTTACCTTTTCATGAATATTTTTAAAAATCTTTTTATTCCATGACTTTGCCATGACAGACTCGAGTGGAATTCTTTTTTTCTGCAAGAAAGAATGGAAACCCATCACTCCTAACCCAACACTTCTTTCTCTCTCAGCAGAGTATTTAGCATCTTTAAATTGCTCAGGGGCTTTGTTAATAAAATCAGATAAAACATTATCTAAAAATCTCATTACATCTCCAATCATATCTGGATCATCTTTCCACTCATCATACTTTTCTAAATTTAATGAAGACAAACAACAAACAGCTGTTCTATCTCTTCCATCTTTATCGATACCAGTAGGTAAAGTTATTTCACTGCAAAGGTTTGAAGTTTTAACTGTAAGGTTTGCAAGCTTGTGATGTTGCGGTATTTGTCTATTAACAGTATCGATGTAAATAATGTAAGGTTCACCTGTTTCAATTCTCGCTGTTAATAATCTGATCCATAAATTTCTTGCGGATATAGTTTGTTGAATAGTTCCGTCAGCAGGACTCTTTAGTGCCCATTGCTCATCATTTTCTACAGCTCGCATAAATGCATCTGAAACTAAAACACCGTGGTGTAAATTTAATGCTTTTCTGTTCGGATCACCACCAGTTGGTCTTCTCATTTCCATAAACTCTTCTATTTCAGGATGGTCAATTGGAAGATAACATGCTGCAGATCCTCTTCTTAATGAACCTTGACTGATTGCCATAGTTAATGAGTCCATCACTTTTATAAATGGAATAATCCCAGAAGTTTTTCCTACTTTACCAATCTTCTCACCTATTGATCTTAAATTTCCCCAATAACTTCCAATACCTCCACCTTTTGCAGCTAACCAAACGTTTTCACTCCAAAGATCTAGAATACCACCTAAGCTATCTGATGCTTCATTTAAAAAACATGAAATTGGTAATCCTCTTTTAGTTCCACCATTAGACAAAACAGGTGTAGCTGGCATGAACCAGAGATTACTTATATAATTATAAATTCTTTGCGCATGCAAATTATCGTCAGCATATGTGCTAGCTACTCTCGCAAATAAATCTTGAAAAGATTCGTTGTGACCAAGGTATCTGTCTTTTAAAGTTGCCTTACCAAAATCAGTTAAGTTTATATCTTTTGATCGGTCAATTTTAATTATTATGCCCTTATCATTTTGAAATAATTCAGTTTCGTTATTTAAAGAGAATAAATCTGGTCTATTGCTTTTTTGGACTTCTTTAACCTCGGGGCTATATTCAGAGACAGCTTTCTTTAATGCCTGCGATAGTATTTTATTCATTTTTTGTTAATATATCTTGTTAATACAGCGAAAACAACTATATGTTGTGTGCGCTTGGTGTTAATATACTAAATATTATGTAAATCAACAGAACATTTATAGAACAGTGAAAAAAAAATTCAACTATAAAAATGAAAAAAATGTAAGTAATTAACAGCATGTCTCAATCAATAAAAATAGACCCCTTCGGCTTTAGAGAATATGACGCAAGATGGATTTACGAAAAAGACATTAATGAGCCAGGAATCACGAATCTTGGAAAAGGTCTAGGTACCCAAATTAAAGAACATACTAAAAAAGAAAACCCAAGAGTAATAGTTGGACATGATTACAGATCCTACAGTGAAAAAATAAAGTCAGCTTTAAAAAAGGGTTTGCTATCAACTGGATGTTTTATTGAAGATGTTGGTTTATCTCTATCACCAATGGTTTATTTCGCACAATTTAATTTAGATGCTGATGCAGTTGCAATGGTAACAGCTAGTCATAATGAAAACGGCTGGACAGGAGTAAAAATGGGGATCAAAAAGGGATTAACACATGCACCCGAGGAAATGAAAGAATTAAAAGAAATTACCTTAAACCAAAATTTTACTGAAGGTAACGGTAAAGAAAAACAAATTAAAGATTTTGATAAAGTTTATAAAGAAGATTTAATAAGTAAGAATAAGTTAAAAAAGAAAATAAAAGCAGTTGTTGCTTGTGGTAATGGTACAGCAGGGATTTTTGCTCCCGGTATACTAAGAGAGATTGGATGTGAAGTAGTAGAACTAGACTGTAATTTAGATTGGAATTTCCCAAAATATAATCCAAACCCTGAAGATTTAGAAATGCTCCATGCAATTGTTAAATCGGTAAAAGAAAACAATGCTGATATTGGTTTTGGTTTTGATGGAGATGGTGATCGAGTTGGTGTAATTGATAACGAGGGAAACGAAATTTTCTCTGATAAAATAGGCTTGTTGATCGCTAGAAATTTATCTAATTCACATAAAAACTCAAAGTTTATTGTAGATGTAAAATCTACTGGACTTTACTCAACTGATAAAATTTTGAATAAAAATCAATGTGAAACTTTATATTGGAAAACAGGTCATTCTCACATCAAAAGAAAAGTACATAATGAAAAAGCTTTAGCTGGATTTGAGAAAAGTGGACACTTTTTTTTCAATCAACCATTAGGTTACGGTTACGACGACGGAATTAATTCAGCAATTCAAGTTTGTCACTTATTAAATAATCAAGATAAAAAAATGAGTGAAATAATTAAAGAACTTCCAACCACTTACCAATCCCCAACAATGGCACCTTTTTGTAAAGATGAGGAAAAATACAAAGTAGTTGACGAAATGGTAAGGGAATTTAAAAAAATAAAAGACCAAAAAATAAAAATAGATAATCAAGAAATAAAAGAAATTATAACTGTTAATGGAGTTAGATTTTCCTTTGAAGACGGTTCTTGGGGTTTAATTCGAGCATCCTCTAATAAACCCTCATTAGTTGTAGTAACTGAAAGCCCTACTTCTGATGAAAGAAAATTAAATATTTTTAAATTCATTGATAAAACATTAATGAAAACTGGCAAGATTGGTGAGTACGATCAAAAAATTTAATAAGGGAAAGATTCAACTAAAAAGTGTTCATAAAACTGTAAAGAATCATTTAATCTGATACTGTGAGGTGATGGAGGGAGACTGAAGTCACCTCTTTTTTTTTATGGCAGACAAAAAAATTAGATCAATAGCTAAAACTTTTTCTTGGAGATTTATCATTTTTGTTTATTGGGTAATTTTCGGATACATTTACACTGGAACATTTACAGGTGCAGGGATACTCGGTGTTGGATCAATAGTTCCACTTTTTTTTTACTATTTTCATGAGAGAATTTGGAACAAGGTTAAATGGGGAACTGGTTAATATTAATTTATTGATAAGTATTCAAAAAAAGATCTAATTGATACAATAATTAAGAATATCCCAAAGATCTTGCTCAATATATTTTTATCTATTTTATAAACTGCTTTTGCGCCTACTCTAGCCATTATCATTGTCACTGGCACAAAAACTAGAAACCCAAGTAAATTCACATATCCAAGACTGTAGGGTGTATTAATATTATCTACAATTTTACCTCCAGTAATCATTGTAATTGTACCAAATACAGCAATCAGAAAACCAACTCCTGCTGCAGTTCCTATTGATCTCCTAATATCGTATCCAAAAGTTCTCATAAAAGGAACCATTAATGAACCACCACCAATCCCTAGTAATACAGATATAAAACCTATAATAATTCCTGAAATATTTTTAGCTGAATCAGAGATTATTTTTGGATTTTTTAAAAGTTGTTCCCTAAAAAAAATAAAAAATAAACCAACTATAAAGGCCATAATGGAAAAGAATAAAACGAAAGCTGGTGTTTTTAAATTTACTGCCAAAAATGTTCCTGCAATAACACCAAATAAAATGAATATACCAAAAGACTTTATGAGTTTAAAATCAACTGCATCATACTCCATATGAGTTTTTGTTGATATGATAGAAGTTGGAATTATAATTGCTAATGAAGTACCAACTGAAAGATGCATTCTTGTAGCAATATCAAAATCTAAAACAGTAAAAGCATAATAAAGAGCAGGCACTATTATAATACCACCACCAACTCCTAATAAACCCGCCATAAAACCAGCAACAGATGCTGCTAAAGATAAAACAAATAAAAGATTTATAATTTCATTTAAGTCTAAAGTTTCCATTATGAGTTGGCCTGAATTGCCTTTTCATTATTCTGAACAATAGTCATAATATGTTTTGCTTTTTGAAAATCAGAGTCTCTTGCCATCATGTTATCACTTAGATATCTTTTCCATTCTTTTGAGCCAACTTGTCCGTGATATAAACCTACTGTATGTCTCATGATATGATTTATTTTTGTTCCTAATTTTACTTCTCTACCAGCATACTCTAAAAGTTTTTCTACAACTTGTTCCCTTGTAGGACTAATCTTTGTTTTGAATATTTCTTTTTCAATTTCAATTAAAGAATACGGATTTTGATATATTGATCTTCCTATCATTACCCCATCACAAAGCTTTAAATGATTATTTATTTCCTCAACTTTTGTAACTCCACCATTTATAATTATTTCTAAATTAGGATTTTCTTTTTTAATATCATAAACCATTTTATAGTTTAATTTTGGAATGTTTAAATTTTGTTTGGGAGATAAACCTGTCAAGATTGCTTTCCTTGCATGCAATATAAATGTTTTTGAACCAGCATCTCTCATCTTGTGAATAAAATTATTTAAATAATCAAATTCTTCTGTATCATCGAAACCAATTCTTGTCTTAGCTGTAACAGGAATTCTACATGCATTTACCATTGAATTAATACATTCAGCAACCAAATCAGGTTCTTTAATTAAACATGCACCAAATTTATTTTTTTGAACTTTTTTGCTAGGACAACCAAGATTAATATTAATTTCATCATAACCCATATCCTCTGCAATTTTAGCTACCTCTGCTAACTCCTCTTTATTAGATCCACCCACTTGTAGAGCTAATGGTTTTTCTTCAGGACTAAAAGATAAAATTTTTTTTCTATCGCCATGAATTGCAGATTTTGTTGCAACCATCTCAGTATAGAGCATTACATTTTTGCTCATCAATCTTAAAAAGAAACGATCATGTCTATCAGTACAATCCATCATTGGGGCAACTGATATTTTTCTATTAATTTTTTTTTTAGAATCCAAGGTCTTTACCCATTATTTTATCAGGTAACCATGTAACAATCTCAGGAAAAATACATAAAATTACTATAGCTAAAGCCATAATTATCATAAACGGTATAGATCCTTTTAAAATTTCTGACAAACTAACGTCTGGGGTAATTCCTTTAATAATATAAAGATTTAATCCAACTGGTGGTGTAATTAAGCCAATCTCCATATTGATTGTAAATACTATTGCAAACCAATATGGGTCAAAACCTAAAGTAGTAATAACTGGCAATAAAATTGCTGATGTCATTACAATAACTGCAACTGGCGGTAAAAAGAAACCAGCTATTAAAAGAAATATGTTTATTAGAATGAACACAACCCATTTGTTAGAGCTTAATTCGACCATGCTCTGCGCTAATGACTGAGTTACATACAGTTGTGATAGAGTGAACGCAAAAAGATATGAGGCTGCGATAATGAACATTATCATTACACTTTCTTTCATAGAAACTTTAACAATGTTCCAAATCTTTTTTGGTTGATAAATTTTGTACACAACAGCTATTAATACAAAAACTAAGAATGCCCCTACTCCAGATGCCTCAGATGGTGTTGCAACTCCTCCATAAAGTACATACAGAACTCCTGCTATAATTCCTAAAAAAGGAAGAATTCTCGGTAAAACTTCAAGTTTTTCTTTTAGAGTTGGTCTTACTCTATTTCTTAAAGCTTTTGCTGCATCTTTATCAATAAAATAACTGTGTATTAGAGCCCATATCGCAAACATACCTGCCAACATAAAACCTGGCACAAGACCACATAAAAATAATCTTCCAATAGATGTACCCGTTGCAATTCCATAAACTATCAAAACAATACTAGGTGGAATTAAAACTCCTAAAGTTCCACCTGCAGCAATGGTTCCTGTTGCGATTTGATCGGAATAACCTCTTTTTCTCATTTCAGGTATTCCCATTGTCCCGATCGCAGCACAAGTTGCAGGACTAGATCCACTTAAAGCTGCAAAAATTGAACAAGCGCCAATATTTGAAATTACCAATCCACCTGGTACTCTCCAAAGCCATCTATCTAATCCTGTATATAAATCTTTTCCAGCAGGAGAGTTAGCAACAGCCATTCCCATTAAAATAAACATTGGTATAGAAAGTAAAACAAATGAGTTTAATCCTGCAAAAAATGTTTCAGCAAATACATCAAGCATTTGAAAACCTTCAAATGTAACCAAAAGAGCTATCGAAACAAAACTCAAACCAAATGCAATTGGAATTCCAGAAAAAAGTACCAATAAAGTAAAAACTGCAACAATTAATGCTATAATCAGTGGATCCATTTATTTAAAATCCTTTTCATCAGTTAATTTTATAATTTCTGCGATATACTGTAATATCATCAATAAAGCCCCTAACATCATTGATGAATATGGTATCCATAGTGGTGGATCCCACACAGTTCCTGTTGAATAATTTTTGGTAAATGCTTCCTCGAACATTAAGAAACCAAAATAAAATAAAATTAGGAAAAATAATAAACTAATAGAAGATGTAAAAATTTTTAATCTAATTATATTTTTTTTGGATAAAAAATCGTAAATCCATTCCATGCTTACATGAGCTTTTTCACTTAGAACGTATACACTCCCTATAAAAGTAGAAGCAACTAACAACATAGTTACAAGTTCTGTTTGCCATGTAATTGCTCTTTGAAAAAAATATCTTTCAAAAACAAGTTCAACGATTACTAAGATGGATAAGAGTAATGCTAATACAGCGAAAGCACCACATGCTTTAGCGATAAGATCACAAAATTGAAGATACTTTTTTTTCATAAAAAAAACCCCTATTTAATAAAAATAAATAGGGGTTCTTTATATATTATTTTATTTAACTGCTAAAGCCATTTCCATTAGCTTATCGCCACCTGGAACTTTATCAGCAAATGCCTTATGAGAAGATTTTTTCGCAATCTCTACCCATGCAGCATGGTCTTTTGCATCCATGTATACTAATTTTACACCTGCAGCTTTATAAGCATCTTCAAACTTTTTATCTAAGTTTTCTACTTGAGCTGTCATGTATTTCTCAGCAACTTTTCCAGCCTTCATTAAAGCTTTCTGCTGCTTAGAGTTTAAAGCATCAAAAGACTTTTTTGACATCAAAATTGGCTCATACATAAACCACAGACCAAATTTTCCTGGAGGAGTAGCACATGAAACTTGTTCATAAATTTTGTAACTTACAAAACTTCCTGAACTTGTGTTAGCACCTGTTAATACACCAGTTTGTAAACCTGTGTAAATTTCAGATGAAGGCATACTTTGTATACCAGCTCCAGCTGCTTCTAACATTTGGTTAAATGCTTTTCCAGCAGCTCTCATAACTTGACCTTTTGCATCGCTAGGATTTTTAATACATTTTGTTTTTGAGGCAAAACCACCACCTAACCAAGCATCAGATAAAACTACAACACCAGCATCATTTATGATTTTTTTAATTTCAGTCATCATTGGACCTTTATTAAATCTTAACGCATGGTCATGATTTTTTACTGTTCCAGGCATTAAAGTTGCGTCAAATTCTGGATGGAATTTTGAAGCATATGCTAATGGAAAAGCAGAAATATCTAATTGACCAGTTGTCATTGGTTTCCACTGTTCTTTTGGTTTGTATAATGATTTAGCTGGGTAAATTCTAATATCTACTCCAACATTTGCTTTTTTAACCTCGTCAGCAATGATTTGAACCATTTCATGACGTGGGTCATAAGATCCATCAGCTCTTGGTGTACCAGGCCATTGGTGACTTGCTTTCAGCGTAACTGCATAAGCAGAACCAATAGTAGTAAAAACAAAAACTAATGAAGTTAAATATAAAGATATCTTTTTTAACATTATTTTTTCCCTCTATTGTTATTTTTAATAATTGAATTAAAGTGAACTTATTAATAAGAGTCAAGTCGACAAAAACTCATGATATATATAATTATATGGATGGACCGTTAAAAAACCTACTAGTAGTTGATTTAACAAGGGTATTAGTAGGTCCTTACTGTACAATGATATTATCAGATCTTGGCGCAAGAGTAATTAAAATTGAAGCCCCAGAAATAGGAGATGACTCAAGAAAATTTGGACCATTCATAAAAGATTACTCAGCTTATTTTATGTCTTTGAATAGGGGTAAAGAAAGTATTGCGCTGAATTTAAAAAACAGTGAGGATAAAAAAATTTTTGATAAAATTTTATCTAAGGCAGATGTCTTAGTTGAAAATTTTAAACCAGGTACTTTGGAAAAGTGGGGTTATGGTTGGAAAGATATAAATAAAAAATATCCTAAATTAATTTACGCATCTGCTTCTGGATTTGGTCAAACCGGTCCTCTCAAAGAATTGCCTGCATACGATATGGTTGTACAAGGTATGGGCGGATTAATGAGTGTAACTGGTCAACCTAATTCCGAACCAACTAGAGTCGGAACATCAATTGGTGATATTACTGCTGGTTTGTTTACAGCAATTGGAATTAATGCAGCTCTTTATGATAGACAAAAAACAGGTAAGGGGATGTTCATAGATGTTTCGATGCTAGATTGTCAAATAGCAATTTTAGAAAATGCTATAGCTCGTTACTTAGCAAAAAATGAAATTCCAAAACCAATGGGTTCACGTCATCCATCAATTGCACCTTTCGAAGCTTTTAAAACAAAAGATAGTTACATTATTATTGCTGCTGGAAATGATAGATTATTCGAAAAACTTTGTGAACTTTTAGCAATGCCTGAAATAAGTAAAGATTCTAAATTTTCTGTCAATTCATCTAGAGCCAAAAATATGGATAAACTGAAAATAATTCTTGAAAAAAAATTGGCAACTAGATCGACAAGTGAATGGGTTAAAGATATGGAAAAAGAAAAAATTCCATGTGGTCCAATATTCAATATTAAAGAAGCAGTAGAAAATCCTCAAGTAGATGCAAGAAACATGATTGTTAAAGCTTTTCATAAAGAAATTGGAGATTTCAAATTAGCTGGTAATCCAATTAAAATGTCTTCTTATAAAGATGAAAAAACTAGGGGTGATATCCCTGATTTAGACGAACATAGAGAAAAAATTTTAAAAGAATTTACTTAATTATTCTCAGTTTCGTTTGAAGTATCTTGCTCAGTGGCTTTATTTTCTGTTTCAGTTACTTCATCTAATGAAACATCCCCTTGCTCATCACTTGTTTCATCTGTTGCTGTTGTATCAATTTCTGGTTTAGCAGTTTGTGATAGTTCTGCTAAATCTTCATTAGAAACTTGAATTTTTTCAGGAGTTTTTCTTGCTCTTTTAGATGGTAAAATAGGTGTACCACTTTTTGAAATTTCACCTTTGTATAGACTTTCAAAATCATCACCTACATCTTCATCATCTTCAGCACCATCATCAACTTGCTCTACATGCTTTCTTAATTTGTAAACTGCACTTTCAGTAAGTTCATTTACTTTAATATTTTCCTCTGCAATTTCTCTTAGAGCTATAACAGTATTTTTGTCGTTATCTCTATCTAAAGTTGGTTCTATTCCAGTGTTTAACTGAGTTGCTCTTTCTTTCGCAACTAACACTAATTCATAAGGACTCTCTACTTTATCGATGCAATCTTCTACTGTTACTCTTGCCATGCGGAGTATCTATACAGTGATCTTTAAAAAATCAAGGAGAATTTTATAAATATTGTGGATTCAGCTTATTTCTGACAAAAAATAATAAGGCGGCAGCTGAGGCAATATAAATAAATGATACAAAAGCAACCTGTTCTATTGAAAATCCTATATCAATTAAAAGACCAAACAATGCTGTGCCAAATGCCGTTGAAAAAACCATTAATGCTGTGGTTAGTGCTTTTATGGAACCAATGTATCTAACACCATAAATTTCTGCCCACGTTGAGGAACCCAAAACGTTTGCAAGTCCATTTGATATCCCAATTAAGCCTAAGAATAAGAAAGCTGAAAATGAAATGTCAAAATACATTAAAACTATAGTCGAAATTAACAATGGAATATTCATAAAAATAAGTAGTTTTCTGCTAGTAAATTTATCGATCAAAAAACCTGCAACTAGCAAAGTTATTACTGATAAAACTGAATAAACCATAAAAGATTGGGCAATTACATAAGTGCCCCAGCCTTTAGACTCTGTAATAAAAGATTGGTAAACAAATACACCTGTTGCAATCCATGGCATAGCTAACATATTCAAACAAACGATATAAAATCGATAATCTTTAAGAACTTCAATTCTTTTCCATTGTTTTATTTTTTGATTAAATTCTTCTTGGTTTGTCTCTTCCCTAGATTCAAAGTTTAAGTTTTTAACTAGAAGAAAAGAGGTTATCGGAAGAAATATTAATACTAATATTGAAATATATATCCATAAATTTTGCCAAGAGGTAATTGTAAGCAAATATACAATCAAGACAGGTAGTATAAACTCAGCTGTAGAAAGACCAAACCAGCTTGTACTTAGAGCCTTTCCTCTAGATTTCGTAAAATATCTAGAGATTGTTGTTGTTGCAGTATGAGACATCATACCCTGACCTGAGAATCTCATTAAAAAAATTGAAATAAATAAAAAAGTTATTGAAGAAATTTTTGAAAAGAAAAAACACGAAAAAGATAAAATTATTGTTACAAAAAATGCAAATTTAAATATATTGATATCATCTATTTTTTTTCCAACCCAAATTAATAAAAAACTACTCAACAAAGTTGCGGATGCATAAATTGTTCCAAATTGTCCCTGGGTGATAGATAATGCATCTCGTATGCTAGAATTAAAAAGACCAAGAAAAAAACTCTGTCCAAAACTAGAAAAAAATGTAAATATAAAACCAAATATAATTACTTTTAAACTTAAATTTTTAAACATATAAATAAATTATGAGCTGTAATGTTGCTTTCATAGGTCTTGGTGTCATGGGTTATCCAATGGCTGGTTATATATCAAAAGGTGGACACAATGTAACTGTTTTTAACAGAACAAAATCGAAAGCTGAAAAATGGATTAAAGAATACAAAGGTAATATGGCTGATACTCCAGCTGAAGCTGCAAAAAATGCTGAATACATTTTTACATGTGTTGGAAATGATAATGATTTAAGAGAGGTAACTTTTGGAGACAACGGTGCATTTAAAACAATTAAAAAAGGTGCTGTTTATATTGATAACACAACTGCCTCTGCAACTATTGCAAGAGAGATACATGCTTATGCAAAAAAAAATGGCTTTGGCTCACTAGATGCGCCAGTATCAGGAGGACAAGCTGGTGCAGAAAACGGAGCGCTAACAGTTATGATTGGTGGTGATCAAGCAGACTTTGATAAAGCAAAAGATAAAATAGATTGTTACAGCAAAAAAATGAAATTACTTGGTGGACCAGGAAATGGACAGCTAGCTAAAATGGTTAATCAAATTTGCATTGCAGGTTTAGTTCAAGGTTTATCTGAAGCTATAAATTTTGGAATGAAAGCTGGATTGAACATGGAAGATGTAATTGAGGTTATTTCAAAAGGTGCGGCTCAATCTTGGCAAATGGAAAATAGATATAAAACAATGATTGATGATAAGTTTGATTTTGGTTTTGCAGTGGATTGGATGAGAAAAGACTTAAAGATTGCAATGGAAGAAGCTAAAAATAATGGATCATTGTTACCTGTTACTGAACTTGTTGATAAATATTACGGTGAAGTACAAGGCATGGGTGGTAATCGTTGGGATACTTCAAGCTTAATAAAAAGATTTAGAAAGTAAAGTATGCACCCAGCATACTATGAAGATTTTGCGGAAATTCAAAATAAGTATTGGTCTATGTTAGATGATGCTGTGACCAATAGAGGCTCGCCATTTAGAATTCCAGTTTTTATTTGTGCTCATCAAAACGAAGTTGATGGTAGAATTGTTGTTTTAAGAAAATCAGATAGAGAGAATAATTTATTACAGTTTCATACTGATCTTAGATCTCCAAAAGTAGATATTCTTAAGAAAAACAAAAATGCATCTTTAGTCTTTTATGATAAAGAAGAAAAGATACAATTAAGAGTTAAAGTTGAGTGTGAAGTAAATAATCAAAATTCTACCACTGAGGAATCTTGGAAAAAAACTCAACATATTAGTAGAAGATGTTACTTAACTGATAGCCCTCCTGGAACTGCATCGGATAATCCAACCTCCGGAATGATATCCAAATTAGAAGATTTTGATTACACGATGGAACAAAGTGAAGAGGGTTATAAAAATTTTACAGTTATTAAGTGTAGAATAAAATCTATTGAGTGGTTATATCTTGCAGCTAAAGGGCACCGTAGAGCAAAGTTTGATTTAGAAAATAACAAAAATGAGTGGTTAGTTCCTTAATAACTAATTATTAGTTAAACAAAGGTTAAAAACTATTTTTTTGAAAAATTAGTAATACTTTTTTTTATCGTTTCAGCAATAATTAATACCCCTTTTTCATTTGGGTGTAATCGATCATCCTGATTAAATTTTGGATTAAGAGCAACACCTTCTAATAGAAATGGAATTAATTCTAGTTCAAATTTTTTTGATAAGTCAGGATAAATTTTATCAAATTTTTTTTTATAATTTAATCCATTTGTAGGTGAAGCAACCATACCTGCAAGAATTACCTTAATGTTATTATCTAGTATAATGTTAATAATTTCATTTAAATTTTGCTTGGTTTGATTTGGGTTAATTCTTCTTAACATGTCATTCGCTCCAAGACCAATAATTATCAAGTCATAACTTTCATCTAATAATTCATCTTCAATTCTATCTAAACCATCTAAAGAAGTATCACCAGAGACACTGCCATTAAAAACTTGAATTTCATATCCTTCAGATTTTAAACTTTTTTCTAAAATTACAGATAAATGATCCTTCTCAGGTAGGCCATAACCTGACATAAGGCTGTCACCAAATAATAATACTTTTTCTAATTTGATTTGTGATTTTTTTTCACCGCAACTTATTAATATAATGGAAGTTAAACTTAGGATAACGATCCCTAAACGTTTTTTCATGAATTATTAAAAAATTGATTTATTATGGAATCTGAACACCATCTTTAATGATATTATAAACCATTTTTTTCCAATTATAATTATATTTTTTTCTGTTAACGTGAATTGTATTTAAAACTACAATTCTTGAGTTTTCTACGTCAATCAAAATTTGCTGACCTCCGTGTCCTCCCATGCCGAGAATTTTCCTATCTTTCATTCCTTTAATATCTAAATGAAATTGACCACCATAACTATATGTGGCTTCCTCAACACGAAATAAACTTCTCTTTGGATTAGTTAATTTCTTTTCAATTCTATTATTGTAAATAGTTTTTAAATATTTTCCAACACATGAATCATTTTGCCAATCATCCATAATTGTCTTAGCTACTCGTAAATAATCATATCTTGTTGCATAAAACATACTTTGAGCGTCACCATTTTCAGCAAATTTATTTGGAACCTTAAAAAAATATACACTATTTTTTACTTTAGCTTTAACTTGAAAAATATTATTTAAAAGTTTTTGCCAATTATCTCCAGATTTAAACATTGCATAATTCAATATTAAGTGCGTATTAATAACGTTGTAATTATATTTGCGATCTGATTTTTTTTTATTTTTAAAATAATTACCCATGTAAAAAGCAATAGTATTAGTGTCCGCCTCACCTTCCACTGTTTGATATTCTACATCTCCCATTTCTAAAATAACGCTGTCATAAACATACTTTTGATCGCCAGCATTCATATTTAACAAATCTATTAGTTTATCATCTTGGTAAATTGTATCTTTTACTAAAGGCCAATCACTAATTCTCTGATTTACATCCTTAATGTATCCTGCACAAATTGCGTGACCTAATACGTACGATGCCAAACTTTTTCCCATTGAATTTGATCTTAATTTTGTATCATTATTTACAAATTCACCAAATCGATCAATCGGTGATAATTCATCTATTATAATTTGACCATCTTGAAAATAAAGGTAACTAAGGATTGCTTGTTTCATAAATTGTTTTTTTATAAATTCATTTTCTATTTTATTGAATTTAAATTCATAAGGATCTTTGGAAGCTTGAATTAAATATTTCTTCCATTGAATAGTGCTACCATCACCTGTTTCATGACTAAATAAATTTTTGTAATTGTAATATACTAATGTATCTCTGTTAGGATTTTTGTTAAAAGGTACGCTCCACCTTCCTTTGTAAGCGTTAACTTTCAAATTATTTTCTTTATCTTCCCATAATGGATTTCCATTCTCATCGTAACATAGAGCATTTCTCGTTTTTTTATTATCGCATCCAACTCTATAGCTATAACCATTATTTTTTAACCAAAGATTAAAACTCAACATGCTGTTTGAGTAATCTGATGCAAAAACAATATTGTTTTGAAAAAAGAGTAATATTAAAATCAATGTAAATTTTTTCATGAATTATTAAAAAATTGATTTAGAATATTTTTTCCAATTGTCTTGATAGTGTTTCGTATTCTCAATAATTGCTTTTTTTTCATCTTCCGTAATTTCTCTTACAACCTTACCAGGTGAGCCAATTACTAAAGAGTTGTCTGGAATTTCTTTGTTTTCTGTAATTAATGCTTTTGCTCCAATAAGACAGTTTTTTCCAATCTTTGCGTTATTTAAAATTACTGCTCCAATACCAATTAAACTATTATCTCCTATGGTGCAGCCGTGAAGCATAACCATATGTCCAACGGTAACATTCTTTCCAACTTTTAATGGATATCCAGGGTCTGTGTGTAAAACACTTCCATCTTGAATATTAGATCCTTCACCAATATGAATATTTTCTACATCACCTCTTAAAGTTGCATTAAACCAAATACTAGAATTTTTTTCTAAAGTAACATCACCTATTATAGTTGCATTAGGTGCTACCCAATTTTCGCCAGAGTTTTTTGGTTTTTTATCTTTTAAATCGTAAAACATAATTTATATATTATTACATTATGCCCATACAAACTCCAATATGTGATTTTGGTCAAAAAGCTCATGACTTTAAGCTTAAATCAACAGAGGGTAAAATTCTTTCCTTAGCAGATGTCATAGGTGAAAAGGGAACGTTGATAATGTTTATCTGTAATCACTGCCCATATGTAAAAGCAGTAACGAAAGACATTGTTGAAGATTGTAAAAAATTAAAAGATGTCGGTATCAATTCAGTAGCTATTTGCGCTAATGATGCTGAAAATTATCCTGAAGACTCTTTTGATAATATGATTGAGTTTTCAAAAAAAAATCAATTCGGTTTCCCTTATTTAGTTGATGAAACGCAAGAAGTAGCAAAAACTTATGATGCAGTATGTACTCCAGATTTTTTTGGATATAACAAAGATTTAGAACTTCAATATAGAGGAAGAGTGAGAGAACTAAAAAAATTGATACCGGTAAGAGATGGGGACAGTGATCTTTTCAAAGCTATGATCCAAATTGCTGAAACTAATAAGGGACCTAAGAACCAAATTCCTAGTGCTGGATGTGGTATTAAGTGGAAAACTAATTAATGTACATTATTGTTACCAGAACTTTCCCGCCAGAATTAGGTGGAATGCAAAGTTTGATGTGGGGTTTATCTCGTGAGATGTCAAAAAATTTCATGATTAAAGTTTTTGCAGATTATCAGGAAAATCATAAAGATTTTGATGAACAAGCTAGTTTTTCAATTGAAAGAGTTGGTGGAATAAAATTTTTAAGAAAAATAAGAAAAGCTCAATTAATAAATGAATTTTTAAAAAAAAATAAAGTTGAGGGCATCATTGCTGATCACTGGAAAAGTTTAGAATTAATCAAAACTAATAAAAAAAAGTATTGTTTAATTCATGGTAAGGAAATCAACCACCCTATAGGAAGCTCATTAAATAAAAGAGTTGTAAAAGTTCTTAATAATGTAGAGAAAGTAATTGCGAATTCTGAATACACAAAGAATTTAGCAATAAATAATGGTGTAGAACAAAATAAAGTTATAGTCATAAACCCTGGGGCTGATCCAGTTCAAGAATTAAATAAAAAATCTCTTGAGAAAGTTGAAAGTTTATTAAAAGTCAAAACACCAAGACTAATTACAGTTTCTAGATTTGATAAAAGAAAAAATCATGAAAAAGTAATTATGGCATTAAGAAATTTAAAACAACTATATCCTGATATTGTTTATATTTGTATTGGTTATGGTGATGAAGAAGAGAATATAAAAAAATTAGTTGAAGAATTAGATCTAACTTCACAAGTAATGTTTTTTAAAGATATAAGTTCTGATCTAAAAAATTCTTTATTAGCTAAATCTAATATCTTTGTAATGCCTTCTATTATACATAAGACTTCTGTAGAAGGTTTTGGGATAGCTTATGTTGAAGCTGCACAATATGGAGTTCCTTCTTTAGGAGGAAAAGATGGTGGTGCATCCGATGCAATTGACCACGATAGGACTGGATTAATTTGTGATGGAAACAATCTAGATGACATTTATTCATCATTGAATTCAATGATTGAAAATAAAAAATATATTGAATTTGGAAAAAATGCCAAAGAGTATGTTTCAAAATTTCAATGGGATAAAACCTTTGAAGAATACAAAAAAATTCTTAATTAATTTAAAGAATTAATTAATCTTTCAAAAACTTTTTCTGCACTTAAATTATTTAGGTCTGTTACTTCAATTGCTTTAAAATTTTCTCTTTCAATACTAACTTTGTAAGCAGTAGTATGTTTTCCAAATAAAGTTAAACCTTTAGCTCCAACATGTGCTGCAATATGAGCAGGTCCAGTATCATTAGCAATAACAAAGGTGCTTTCTTTAATTAAAGAAGTTAGTTGAGAAATATCAAGCGCTTTTCCGTTATCTAATAAAACTTCAGCATTTATTTCTTTTGCATCATTTATCTCTGAAGGACCTGGAGCTATAACAATTCTATATTCGTTCCCAAATTTATCTAAAATAAGTTTTATAAGATCATTATAATAAGGCCATTTCTTAATATGTAAGTGAGGTGAGCAAAAAGGAAATAATAAAATAAATTTATCTAATTCAAAGTCATTTTTAATTTCATTAATATCAGAACAAGCCCAACTAAAATCAGGATTTAACGTATAAGATGTTTTTAACCCTGAGGTTTGTAGTTGATGATTGAATCTGTCTAAAACTGAATGTTTATCAAATTCTTTTTTATCTATCACCTCTGGCAAAGTTGTAATTGAGCTAGACCAGGTTTCTTTTTTTGCTTTAGGAAAAAGAATATTTTTATAAAAATTTGTTCTTGAAGAATTTTGAAGATCGAAAACTTTTGAAAAACTATGTTTTTTAAGTTCTCTCATTAATAAGTATAAATATATTAAATTATATCTTGGCAGCCTCTTATCTAAAATTACTTCATGAATAAACGGATTTTTTTTAAAAACTTCAAAATAAGCTTTTGTAGTCAGTAAATAAATTTGATCTTTCTTATGATTTTCAGATATGTCTTGAATTGCACCACTTGCTTGAGCTATATCTCCTAATGATCCGTGTTTAATAATTAAAATATTAGACATATTTGTAACAAGATAGCACAGTATTAGATTTTATGAATAAAATTATAGTAGAAGTCTCGATTGGTGAACTTTTAGATAAAATTTCAATTTTAGAAATCAAACAAGGAAAAATTAAAGATTCAGAAAAACTAAAATTTATCAACAACGAACACTCTATTTTAAAAAATCAGTTGGATAAGAATGTAAAATCTGATGATAAACTTAATGATCTTTATCAATCATTAAAACAAATAAATTCTAAACTATGGGTTATTGAGGATGATAAAAGACAATGTGAAAAAGATAAAGATTTTGGAGAAAAATTTATTAAACTTTCAAGAGACGTCCATTTTCTTAATGATGATCGAGCAAAAATTAAATTAGAAATTAATAATCACACTGGTTCTGTCATAAAAGAGATAAAAGAATATACTAGTTACTAAATAATTCTAATGGCGCTTCATTTTTCAAAAGAGGAGTTTTCTAGCAGAAAAAGTAAAGTTTTGAATTCGATGCAAGAACAAAACCTTGATGCTCTTTTGATGTTTAGACAAGAGTCCATGTATTGGTTAACTGGATACGATACCTTTGGTTATGTTTTTTTTCAGTCATTAGTTTTAGATAAAAGTGGAAATATAATATTGCTTACAAGAGCTCCTGATTTAAGACAAGCTCAAAATACATCCAACATAGAAGATATTAGGATATGGGTTGATAAAGATGGATCAAATCCAACTGATGATCTTAAAGCTATTTTGAATGAATTAAATCTTAAAGGAAAAAATTTAGGAATTGAATATGAAGCTTATGGTTTGACTGGTCGTAATGCTCTTCGATTAAACAAATCTTTAGAAAATTATTGTTCTCTTTCAGATAAATCAGACTTAATAACAAAATTAAGAGTAATAAAATCTAAAGAGGAAATTGTTTATGTAAAAAAAGCTGCAGAGCTTGCGGATAAAGCTTTAGACGAAGTATGGAGACATGCAAAAACTGGTGTTAGTGAGTCTAAAATATTAGCAGAAATGAACAGAGTTATATTTGAAGGTGGTGGAGATTATCCTGCAAATGAATTTATAATTGGTTCTGGCAAAAATGCATTGCTTTGTCGTTATCAAGCAGAAAAACAAATTTTAGATAAACAAGATCAGTTAACTATTGAATGGGCTGGTACTTATAGACATTATCATTCTGCAATGTTTAGAACTATTCCTATTGGTAAAGCAGATCCTAAACATCATAAAATGCATGAAGCATGTGTTGAAGCTCTTAAAAATTGCGAAAGTAAATTAAAACCTGGGAATAAAGTTGGAGAAGTTTTTGATATTCATGCAAAAACGTTTGATGACCTTGGTTTTAAAAAAGCTAGAATGAACGCTTGTGGTTACTCATTAGGAAATACTTTTTCTCCAAACTGGATGGATTGGCCAATGCTCTTCACCAATAATCCTTATGTAATTCAGCCTGGAAATATTTTTTTTATGCATATGATATTAATGGACTCAGAAAACCAATTAGCCATGAACCTAGGTGAAACTTATTTAGTTACAGGGGATAGTAATGAAAGACTCGGTAAACAAAAGTTAGATTTAGTAGTGCTTTAATTAAAACTATATTTTTTCTCTAAAAATTTAATAAAGTTGTGAATAATAAAAGTCATAAATAAATAAATTCCACCAGCAACTATAAATACTTCAATCGGTTTAAAAGTTGTTGAAATTATATACTTTGCAACACCTGTAAGGTCCATTATGGTGACTGTGCTCGCTAAAGAAGTTCCTTTCATCATCAGGATTATTTCATTTCCATATGCAGGTAAAGATTGTCTGATAGCGATAGGTATCTGAATTTTATAAAAAATTACTTTACTTGAGATACCCAAACTTTTACCTGCCTCTATTATTCCAGGTTTAATTGTTTGAAATGCTGATCTTAATATCTCTGAAGTGTAAGCACCCGTGTTAAGAGCAAAAGCAATAATTGCACACCAATATGGTTCTTTTAAGATTGCCCATAAAACTGTCGACCTTAAATATTCAATCTGCCCTAAACCAAAATAAATTATAAAAATTTGTACTAAAAGCGGAGTGCCTCTAAAAACATACGAATATCCATAAGCAAATCTATTTATGAATATATTTTTATTTAATCTTAGAATTGCAAAAAGTAAGCCAATGAACAATCCTATTATTAAAGAAACTGAGAGAAGTTTTAAAGTTATCACTGCTGCGCTTAATAACTTTGGGAAACTATTAATCATCAATTCAAGATCCATTAATATCCCCTACTATATCTAACTTCTAATCTATTGATTAATTTCATGCTTACAAAAGTAAGTAATAAATATAAAACTGCAGCAAATGAGTAAAAGAATAATGGATCTCTTGTTGATCCAGCAGCAATATAAGATTGTCTCATTATTTCAACTAAACCCGTAACTGAAATTAGAGAAGTGTCTTTGAGAGTTATCTGCCAAACATTACTTAGATTTGGGATAGCTAATCTTAATGTTTGAGGTAAAATTATTTTAAAAAATTTTCCAAACTTATTGAGACCTAATACATTAGCAGCTTCGAACTGGCCTTTATCAATTGATTGAATTGCTCCTCTGAAAACTTCAGTTGAATAAGCACCAGAAATGATTCCAATTGCAAATGCACCTGTGATGAACGCATTTATTTCAATATATTCATTATAACCAAATATTGATGCAACAAACATAACTGCACCAGTTCCACCAAAAAAGAAAAGGTAAATTACTAATAACTCTGGAACACCTCTTATTATAGTTGTGTAAGAATTGGCAATAAAATTTAAAAACTTATTTTTAGATAATTTTAATGGAGTAAAGATTAATGCAAAAAGAAAACCTATAAACATTGCTGTTATTGAAACAGCTATGGTCATCAGGGTTGCGTAAAATAATTCATCACCCCAACCAGTATCTCCGAATGCTAGAAGTTCCATACAGATTGGCGACTATACATGATAGTCGCCAAATCTAAAATTTAATTACATAGAAGCGTCGAAACCAAACCACTTAGTAGCAATTCTACTAATGTCTCCGTTTTTTCTCGCTTTATTGATAGCGGCGTTAAACTTTTTCAAAAGTTCAGTATCATCTTTTCTAATACCTACTCCAACACCGTTTCCAAATGCACCACCTGAGAAAGTTGGTCCAGTTAGAACAACTGGCTTACCAGATTTTTCTGCATAATCACTGAATGCAACAGCAGCAGCTAACGCAGCATCACATCTTCCAGATGCTAAATCTAAGTTAACTTCGTCTTGTGTTTTGTAAGTTCTTACATTTACTTTTCCTACATCACCAGAGTCTAAAAAGTTTTGATGAATTGTAGCAGTTTGTACACAAACAGTTTTACCTGCTAATGCGGCAGTAAGTGTTTTGAGATCTTTTTTAGCTGCAGCATTTGGTTTTGTAAGATTTATTCCAGCAGATGTATCTAAACCCTCAAGGCTAGATCCTTTCATGACTGCTAGAGATGCAACTTCATCTGCATATCCTTGAGAAAAGCTAATAGCTTTTTGTCTTTCTGCAGTAATTGACATACCTGCCATTATTGCATCAAACTTTCTCATGATTAACGCTGGAATCATTCCATCCCAATCTTGCTCAACTATTACACATTGCTGTCCAATGTATCTGCATAGCGTGTAAGCTAATTCAACTTCGAATCCTATTAACTTACCTGCCTCATTTTTTGAGTTCCAAGGAGGATAGGCACCCTCTGTTCCAATTCTTATTTTATCAGCATTAACATTTCCCATTACCAATAGAGAAAATAAAACTGAAAAAATAGTTTTTTTGAATATATTCATTGTTATCTCCTTTAATAAAAAAAATAGTATTTCACAGATTTTGAATATTAAAAAGAAAAAATTAATGATTTATCGATGAAGAAAAATTCCAGGAACAATCAAAACTAGGTATGTAAACTCTGGATAAATTAGTGTTTCCAAAATGATGATTAAATACATTCAACCAATTTTCAACTTGAAGAGGTTTTTTATCCTGACTTCCTACCTGAGCAGTAATAACTCCTTTAGGTTTAAGTATTCTCACTAAAGAGTCCATATTTTTAGCAGCAAGATCTATACAAAACTGATCATCATTTAAATCAACAAAAATATGATCGTATGTATCTTCGTTTACTGTTTTTATACTTTCAAACGCATCACCCCATACACATTTTACAGAATTTTTTTCTGTAGATTTTTTTCCTATATCACCAAGATGTTTATTACAAACTTCAACAACTTCTAGATCTAATTCATACCAATCTATAAAATTAAACTTTTTTGAAATGCATTCTCTTGCAACACCACCATCACCACCGCCAATTATTGCGGCTCTCTCATTTTTTTTATTTAATTTTAAACCAGCACCAACAAAAGTTGAGCTATACAAATGTTCATCTGATGCAGCTACTTGTATTTCACCATCTATAAATAGAGATTTTCCAAATTGTTCTAATTCTAAAATTTCAATATGTTGACCAACTTTTGATTTAAAATCTTCTAGAACTTCATTGACAACATAAGATTTTTGTAATCCAGGTGAACTATAAATATCATAGTAAAGAGATCTAGTATCTCTATTAAATTCTTTTTTAACAATTCTTTTATGTTCAAATTCTTTTTTAACAATATCAATTGCTACTGATGGACTTATTTTTCCACAGGTAAAAAAATCAAAACTTATTATTCCATTTTCTGGAAATGTATGAAAACTAATATGACTTTCCGCCAATAACGCTAAAATAGTAAAACCTTGAGGTTCAAATTTATATTTTGAAATATTTAAAATAGTTACATTAGCTGCTTTAGCTATTTTATGGATTACTTTTTCATAGATTGAAGGATCGTACTCTTTTGTAGTACCTATAATATCTAAAGTAATATGCTCACCAACTTTAATCATCTTACCCTTTTTTATAATTCTTAGCTTTATCTAAAACTTTTTTCATTTCTTCAAATGAAAGAATCTTAGGTTGTCCTAATTTTAAAGCAATAGTATATTGATGACAAATATTTTCTATCTCTTGTGCGAGTTCAAATGCATCCTCTAAATTTTTTCCAAAAGCAACCTGGCCGTGATTAGACATTAAACAAGCACATCTATTTTCTAAAGCTTTGATTATATTTTTTGATAACTCTTCAGTTCCAAAAGTCGCGTATTCAGCACATTTAATGTCATCTCCTCCTGCAAGAGCAACCATATAATGAAAGGGTGGAATTGGTTTTCCGTGTGAGGATACAGCTGTTGCGTGTGGAGAGTGCGCATGAACAATAGCCTCTGCTTCTTTTTTATTTGTATAAATATCTCGATGAAATCTCCATTCAGATGATGGTTTGTTATTTGAGACTTTTTTTTCATCGTCATTTAAACCCATAAAAACAATATCTTCAGGTTTTAATGTTTCATATTTTTTTCCTGATGGAGTAATTAAATATCCTTCTTTATCGCCCTCCTTTCCTCTTAGTGATATATTTCCAGATCTGAGCGGTGAGAGATTTGTAGAATTTAATTTTAATGAATATTCAATAATTTGATTTCTTTGTTCTAAATTCTTCATTTAAATAATTCTTTAAGTCCTTTTTCCGATGCTTCACATATACCTTTTTCGGTAATTAATCCTGTAACATATTTTGCAGGTGTTACATCAAAAGCTAAATTCATAGCTTTACTTTTTTTTGGATATATTTGAATCTTTTTTATATCTCCTTTTTCATCTAAACCTTCAACCTGAGATAATTCATCTGAATTTCTCTTTTCGATTGGAATATTTTTATGATCTTTTATATTCCAATCAATTGTTGAACTTGGTAGTGCAACATAAAAAGGAATTTTATTATCATGAGCTGCCAGTGCTTTAAGATAAGTTCCAACTTTATTACAAACATCCCCATTAGCTAAAGTTCTATCTGTTCCAACAATACACATATCAACTTCTCCTCTTTGCATTAAAATTCCACCTGTGTTATCTGCAATGATTGTGTTTTTAATTCCTTCTTCATTTAATTCATATGAAGTTAAATTTGCTCCTTGATTTCTTGGTCTAGTTTCATCTGCCCACACATGGACAGGAATTCCTTTTTTGTGAGCATGGTATATGGGAGATGTTGCTGTTCCCCAATTTATTGTTGCAAGCCAACCTGCATTGCAATGAGTAAGAATATTAACTGTATCTTTTTTTTTATTATAGATTTCCTCAATAATTTTAAGACCATTTAATCCTATATTTTCACAAAATTTAATATCTTCTTCACAAATTTCATTTACCTCGTTAAGAGCTATTTCTAAAATTTGATCACTATTAACTCCTGATAGTTTATTCATCATTCTATCAACAGCCCATTTTAAATTTATTGCTGTTGGTCTTGAACAAATTAAATCTTTAGCAGATTTCTTTAAAAATGATTGATCATTCTTTTCGATAATAGCTAAAACCAATCCAAAAGCAGCTGTAGCTCCTATTAAAGGTGCGCCCCTTACCTCCATTACTTTGATTGCGTTTATTGCATCCTTAACTGTTTTAAGTTCTTTTATTCTAAATTGGTGTGGAAGTTTTGTTTGATCAATAATTTTTACAACATTATTGTCAAACCATATAGTTCGATATTCTTTTCCTTCTAATCTCATTTATTTAAAACTCTACCAGCAATAGTATTTAATTTTTCTATAGTTTTTTTTGTTCTTTTTTCTGGAGCAGTGATTATTGCTACATCTAAACAATTATTAGTTGGATCATTAGGATCAATGTGATCTTCAAAATTTTCAATTAAATTTTTAATCATATTTTTTGCTTTAGCAGCATTACCTAATAAAACTTTGACTACCTGTTGAACATCAACGTTTTCATGATCTGGATGCCAACAATCATAATCAGTGACCATTGAAACAGATGCATATCTTATTTCTGCTTCTCGAGCTAATTTTGCCTCTGGCATATTAGTCATTCCAATTACATCTGCTTTCCAAGATCTATATAAGTTTGACTCTGCTGATGTTGAAAATTGAGGACCTTCCATTACTATATATGTGCCATTTCTCTGATATTCAATTTTTTCTTTTTTTATTGCTTCTTCACATGCATTCATCAAACCATTAGATGTAGGATGAGCCATAGAAACGTGAGCAACAATTTCATCATCAAAAAATGTTTTCTCTCTCGCAAATGTCCGATCAATAAATTGATTTACAATAACAAATTTTCCTGGAGGCAAATCTTCTTTTAAAGATCCAACTGCTGATACTGATACAATATCTGTTACACCCAATTGTTTAAGAGCATCAATATTTGCTCTAAAATTTATTTTCGAAGGAGAAACGAAGTGACCTCTCCCATGTCTTGGTAAAAAGAATACTTCTTTAGTATTATAACTTGTTTTTAAAATTTGATCTGAGGGTTTTCCCCAGGGAGTAGTTAAGTCTAATAATTCTCTATTTTTAAATTCTTCTACATCATAGAGGCCGCTACCACCAATAATTGCCAATTTATTTAACATGATAAAATTAATTTAGTTTAATATATTACAGTAACAATATTAAATCATGAAAACAAATCCCTACAAATATGAGACTGTTTTAATAACACTAATTATTTCATTTGGATTGCTATTAAGGGGTTTTGACATAAATTATAATGATTTTTGGTCAGATGAAATGGTAAGTTTTTATTTGTCAAATCCAAATTTGGAATTTTTAGAAACAATAAAGTTAGTCTTTGCTTCAAATTTAACAGTTACTTTTGAAATTTTATTAAAACTTTTTCACAAAATTTTTGGATATAATTTTGAATATTCGAGATATTTATCTTTACTATTAAGCATTTTTTCAATTTTTTGTTTTTACAGATTAATCAAAACTAACAAATCATACTACAGTGCAATTTTAGGAATTATATTACTATCAATTAATATTTATCATATTCGATATAGTGTTGAACTACGTTCTTATATGCTAACTTTTTTATTAGCAATAATTTTGCTTAATCTTATTTTTTATCAAGGGAAAATTAGAGAATTTAGAAATTTCTTTAATTACATATTAATTTTTATAGTTTCACTTTTAATGCTTTTTAGTCATGCCTATTCAATTATTATTATAACATCTATTAATTTCTACATTTTTTTACTTTGGGTAATGAAGAAGAATTTCACAAGAAATAATATTTTATTATTTTTATCCACTTCAATTTCATCTCTTTTATTTGTTTTAGTCTATATAAATAATATATCTCATACACCCTCTTGGTTACCTGAATTAAAAAGTTCTTTTTTCACTAACTATTATTTTTCTTCTTTTTTTGGCTCGAGAATTTTAGGCCTATTACATTTGTTAATCTTACTTTATTTAATTACGTCTCAATTTGATAAAATTTTAAAAAAATTTGGTATAGAACTATTTCTTATTATTCTTTTATTTTTAACTTACATAATCCCGGTCTCTTACAGCTTAATTTTTAAGCCTGTACTGATAGATAGATATATTTTTTTTGTTTTAATACCAATATTATATTTGATTTGTAGTCTGACTTTAGATTTTAAAAATTCTTATAAAAAATACACTTTTATTTTTTTATTAATAGCTCCAAGTTTTTTTAATCATTTTACAGAAAATACTTTTAAACAATTCTATACAAGTATTAATCCATCAAAACCTGAAGTAAGAAAATCTTTAGAATATATTGTTAAAAATGATAACTTAAATTATTCATTTGTAGCTGTAAAAGATAACCCCATTAATATTAATTTTGTATACGAAAATTATCTTAAAAAATATTCAGAAAAAATTAATAAAAATTTAATTTACTTTGATTATGATAATAGCTCTGAGTCACCAGATAATTTATGGCTAATCTATTTCACTGATATTACAAATCAAAAGTTTGCTAAACCAATTGAGTTGAGTGATTATAAAATTAAATCAAATAAAATATTTAATCATTTAGAGCTATACGAATTAAAAAAGATTAATTAAAAAGTTTTTCCTTTTATTTCAAAAGAAAAAATTTTTTTTTTTTTAAAAATTCTAAACAATTTAACAAAACAAAATGAAATAAAGCCTATCAAAGATCCAAATCTTAATGGATAAAAATGATAATTCTCAATCATATCAAACCATAAAATGAACAATTTTTTTACATCATAATTGCTTTTGCCATCAAATCTTTCTTGATGGTTTACCTTTATGTTTGTTATGTTTTTTGATTCTTTTAAAATTAAACTATCAATAAACGGTATCTTTGGATCATGACTTATAAACCTGTTTTTTAAATCCCCCCTTATCCCTTTCATTGAAGAAGTATAAATTCTAAATGGTTTATCAAAAATAAAACTTGAAAAAAAATTATTCACTTTACTGACAAATATTTTCCAATACACATGTTTTCTTTTGGTATAAAGAGTGTAACAAGCATCATATAAATCTAATTGGTCATAAATAGATATCAAACTTTGTGGTGGATGTTGCAAGTCATCATCCATAATAATTATCTTTTTGCCAATTGAATACTTTAGTCCTATAAAAATTGCACCATGTTGACCTACATTGTAACTTAGATCTATTCCTTTTACAAAATTGAAATTTTTTGAAATTTTTTTGATTACCTCCCAACTATCATCTTTGCTAAAATCATTGACTAAAATAATCTCATAATTTTTTTTAAATCTCTCAGACAAATTTGAATTAATTTCAGTTATAAGTTTATCTAAAATTTTAGAGCTATTATAAACTGGTATTATTATAGACAAATTCATCATAAATATTATAAATAAATAATTATTTATTTATTAATTTTATTAAATACTTTAACGAAGAAAAAAAATAAACGTCAATATTAATGAAACTTAGCTAAAATATGTATCAAGCTTTGTAAAAAAGTTATTTAACTAAAAATAAATTTTAATAAAGTTAAACTTTATGGACCTTAAAAAATATATAAGATCTATTCCTGACTATCCTAAAAAGGGTATACTTTTTAGAGATATAACCACTCTTATTAAAAATGAAAAGGCATTTAAAGAGAGTATTGATCAAATTATTGAAAGATCGAAAAAGTTTAAATTTACAAAAATTGCTGCTATTGAGTCTAGAGGTTTTGTGTTTGCATCTGCAGTTTCATATATCTTAAATAAACCATTTATTATGCTACGAAAAAAAAACAAATTACCGTCTGATGTATACTCTGTTGACTTTGAATTAGAATACGGATCTGCAACAATCGAGATGCACAAAGACTCAGTAGATGTTAAAGATAAAGTTTTGATAATAGATGATCTAATTGCTACTGGTGGAACAGCTGAGGCTGCTGCAAAATTAATAAAAATTTCAAAAGGAGAAGTAGCTGGTTTTATTTTTGTAATTAACTTATTTGATCTTAAAGGATCTGATAATTTAATTTCAAAAAATTATAAAGTTGAAAACTTAATTAAATTTCCTGGTCATTAATAATTGATTTTAGGCCTATAAAAAGATTTGTTTCCTAAAGCTGCATTTAAAAATCCTAAGATTCTATATAAATATATTTCTTTTTTTTTTTTATTTATAAAAAAATATATAAGCAATTTAAAAGTAGCTGAAATAAATATAGGGCATACTTTTAAGAAAGCATTAAAGTAACTATAGTGTTTTTTATTATAGTAAAATTTTGACCAAACCCAGTGCCAATTTCTTGATAACTCTATTTGATACTCATATTTTTCATCAACAGCTTTAGCTCCAAGATGTTTAATTTTTGATTTTGGTATGACATAAATATTCTCATTATTTTGGAGTACTCTTTTACATAAATCATCATTTTCTAAATATAGAAAGATATTCTCATCAAAATATTTTTTATTTCTAAAATCTTCTAGTTTATTTAATCTTGAAAGATTTAATAACATTGCGAAACCATCCACACTCTTTACTTTAAAAGGTTCATCTTTTTTATTAGTAGATTTATCTTCATCGCTCAATTTATAATTTGGATAATTTCCTTGCTCCATAATTGGTGAAATAATCGAAAATTTATCAATTTTTTTTGAAGCAAAGATGATTTCGTCAATTGTATCATCTCTTAATAAAACATCCGGATTAAGAATAAATCCATAATCGGTATCAATCTCACTTAGTCCGTAATTATTACCTGCTCCCATACCAATATTATTTTCTGATAATATGCAACGGACATTATTAAATTTTTTTTCAATTTCATTTTTAAAAGATAAATTATTCGAGTTATCAACTATAATAATTTTGATATCCTTAGGTATAGAGCTAATACAATCATAAATTACCTTTTCACTCATAAAGCTTACAATAATTATTGTTAAATTTTGCCTAGATATTGACATATGGTCGGTTTAATCAACTATACTAATACTTTTTACTAATGTAAAAATAAATTAATCAATGAAAAAAATAGTAGTAACAGGTGGATTGGGTTTTATAGGAAGCAATTTAATCGAATTATTAATCAAAAAAAAATATTTTGTTCTAAATATTGATAAAGTTACTTATTCATCAAATTTCTATAATGTTAAAGAATTTGAGGCTTTTAAAAACTATAAGTTTATCAAATGCAGTATTGGAGATAAAAAATTTCATAATATGTTGAATAATTACAAACCTTCATGTATATTTAATTTAGCTGCTGAGACTCATGTCGATAGATCTATTGATAATCCAATAAACTTTATTAATAGTAATATTATTGATGTTTATAAATTATTAGAGTCTTTTAAAAGCTTTTCCAAAAAACATAAATGTAAACTCATTCACATCTCTACTGACGAAGTTTATGGTGATATTTTAAAAGGCCGTTCAAATGAAAAATTTCCGTATAATCCTAGTTCACCATATGCAGCAAGTAAGGCAGCCTCAGATCATTTAGTAAGGTCGTATGTAAGAACTTATAAAATTCCAGCTATTGTAACCAATTGCTCAAATAACTATGGACCAAAGCAGCACCCTGAAAAATTAATACCAAAATTGATTTATAATATTTTAAATAATAAACCTTTACCAATTTATGGTAAAGGTGCAAACTCTAGAGAATGGATTTATGTTAAAGATCATTGTGAAGCTCTAATTAAAGTATTTTTAAAGGGTAAAATTGGAGAATTTTACAATATTGGTTCGAACAAAAATTTAAATAACTTACAAGTATGTTCGCACCTGTTAAATGTTTCAAAAAAAATGATGAAAGTAGGAAATAATGTAAAAATAAATTTTGTTAAAGATCGTCCAGGGCATGACATTAGATATGCTTTAAACAGTAAAAAAATTATCAAAAAACTTCTTTGGAAACCAAAGGTTAATTTTTCGGAAGGGATCAGATTAACATTTCAATGGTATAATAAAAATAAAGCTTACTACAAAAACTTCTCAAAAAAAGATATAGTTAAAAGATTGGGCAATTATGATTAAAAAGGGAATTATTTTAGCTGGTGGTAAAGGCACTAGGATGAGCCCTTTAACTAAAGCTGTTAATAAGCAGCTTCTTCCAATTTATGATAAACCTTTAATATTTTATCCATTATCAATCTTAATGCTTGCAGGTATTAAAGATATATTGATTATTGTTAATAAAGGTCAATTGTATCAATATAAAAAACTTATTCCTGATGGAAATAATTTAGGAATAAAAATTACTTATCTAGAACAAGATAAACCAAGAGGCTTACCTGATGCATTTGTAATTGGAGAAAAATTTATTGGCAAAGATAGTGTTGCAATGATTTTAGGAGATAACTTTTTTTATGGTCAAAATCTTACCTCAAAACTTCAAGAGAATACCAAAATAAAAAAAGGTGCAAGAGTTGTATTACATAAAGTTAAGAACCCTGAGGCATTTGGGGTAGCAAAAGTAAATAAAAAAAATAAAATTTCAATAATTAGAGAAAAACCCAAAAAATTTTTATCAGATTTAGCAATAACAGGATTGTACTTTTTTGACAATAAAGTAGTTGAATTAGCAAAAAAACTAAAACCTTCAAAAAGAGGTGAGGTAGAAATTGTTGATTTATTAAATTTTTATAAATCTAAAAATCAATTGAGTGCAGATATTATAGGGAGAGGTGGAGCCTGGTTAGATACTGGTTCGATAGAAGATTTTTATAAAACATCAGCTTTTGTATCTGCTATAGAAAATCGACAAGGATTTAAAATTGCATGTCTTGAAGAAATTGCTTTAAATAATAAATGGATTTCAAAGAAACAAATAATGGCAGCAATTAGTTTTTATGGAAATTGTGAATATTCAAATTATTTGAGAAAACTCATCAGTTAATGGTAGCGGGAAGTGGGATCGAACCACTGACCTCGGGCTTATGAGTCCCGCGCTCTAACCAACTGAGCTACCCCGCCTTATAACATCATTGATTTATAATATTTATAAAATTTGATTCAATAATAATTAATCATTAAATTTATGTAAATTTGAGTAATAATATAAATTTAGCTAAAAACTATAAGCCCAAATAGAATTAAACCTGTAGAGGCAACAGCAGAAAAATAAAACTTTTTTCTAGTTTCTTGTTTTTTATCTGATTTTACTCTGTTTAAGAGAACATTTATGTCTGTTCGTCTAGAAGTTGTTTGAGGATTATCAGAAACAGTATATTTTGAAGTAAGCTTTTGCTTAAGAGAGTTTGTAAGATTTTTCATTCAGCGTAATAAAACATCCTTTGGAATTATTAGCAAATAAAATTATAAAGAGAGAAATATTCCAATTGAACCTAGTAGAAGAACACAAAATGAAAAAATAAAAATATTTTTCCTAAACTCTTTACCTTGCTCAGCCTCTAATTTTGATTTTAAAACATTAATGTCTACTCTACTTGAGTTTATTTTATTAGGATTTAAAGGCTTTTCAGTTACTTTAATATCATTTGGGGTCTCGATATTGTTAGTATTCTCTGTAAAGCCTTTAGATGTCATGAGCCTATTAAATCATAATATTTAAAAAAAACAATTTTCTTGGAAGTTCAAACTGGGTCAATAATAAATTGACACATGTCCAATTTGGGTCTTTACTGCTCCCTTTATAATTTATGAGTATTCAAGAAATAGATTTTTCTAAAACCCTCAATGATGATCAAGTCTATGAGTCAATTATGTCTCATTATTCTACTCTTAGTAAAGATTGGATAAGTCATCAGTGGAATTGGATGAATAATGTTTATCAAACATTTAATGATCACTATAAATATATGATAATAATTTCTTTAATTGAAAAGACACTCCAATTTTATGACCAGATGAATGTTCAATATACTTATGATGAATATTACTCGAAATCCTATCTTCAAATTGAAAAGTTTAGCATTACAGAACTTTGTGAAAAATTAGATTTACCTAAAGAAACAGTTAGAAGAAAAGTTTTAGAACTTGAAAATAAAGGTGTAATAACACGTAATAAAAAAAAAATTATAATTGATAGAAAAGCATTTACATTTGTCAAACCTGATAATCAAATAAAATTTTCTGCAAAATATATTTACTTAGTTTCACAAGCTTTAAATAAAGATAAAATTTATTCAAAAAAACTAGATCAAAAAACTATTGAGAATATTATAAAAAAAAAATTTTCATTATCGTGGAGATGGTTTTACAGAATGCAGATACCTTTAATTATAGGATATCATAAATTTTTTCAAGATTTGACAACTTTTCATATTTGGGGGACAATTTGCATGAATCAAGTTTTAAATGTTTCAAACCAATTAAATTTAAATAATGAAAAATCTTCGTTAGATTACTTTGCCACAAATAACATTCTCATAGAAAATCTTGGTACAAATACTGGAATAAGTGCAATGTCAATTTCTGATATGA
This sequence comes from uncultured Pelagibacteraceae bacterium, assembly GCA_902541825.1. Lineage (GTDB taxonomy): Bacteria > Pseudomonadota > Alphaproteobacteria > Pelagibacterales > Pelagibacteraceae > Pelagibacter. Next base: position 53,500 of record CACBRY010000003.1, read on the forward strand.
CAAAAATTCCTCGAGCAACAATAATTAGAAAATGTAAATATTTAATTAAAGAAGATTTAATAAAATTAAATGAAAAAAAACAATATGTGCTTACTTCTATGAATTTTAGAAAAATTTTACCTTATCAAACAGAAATTTTTAAGTACAAAGCTAAATTTATTCGTAAAGTTTTAAATCTTCTTGTAATTTCTTAAATCTTTAATAGATTCTCCTCGAGTATTACACAGAGGGGTCATGGGTATAGTAACAACAATAGCGCCGTTTGCGCTAGCTCTCATAATGTTAGGGCTTGGTGCTTCATTAACAGTAAAAGATTTTACAAGAGTTTTTCAGCACCCAAAAGAATTTTTTGTTGGTTTAATTTGTCAATTAGTTGTTCTTCCAATTATTGGGTATCTATTGATAATCATTTTAAAAACTCCAGTAGAGTTAGCATTAGGGGTTATGTTGATTGCAGCTGCACCTGGTGGAGTAACATCGAATGTACTTACTAAATTTGCAGATGGTGATGTTGCACTTTCTATATCTCTTACTGCTTTTACTAGTTTAATAAGTATTGTTTCAGTTCCTTATATAGTTTTTTTATCAATTGATTTATTTGATATTACTTATGTTGAAAAAGAAGTTTCAATGCTTGGTATATCATTGAAGATGTTTTTTGTGGTTACTGTGCCTGTGATAATTGGAATGATCATTAGAAAATTTTTTAGTGATTTTATAGAAAATAATATGAAAATTATTGAGAAAATATCTATAGGATTATTTTCAATTGTTTTTATTGCTATCTATATTCAGGAATGGGATAGTATTATAATGTTCCTCACTACAGCAGGAACTATTGCTTTAGTTTTAAATATTTCCATGATGATTATAGGTTTCTATGTTGCTAAATTTTTCGCATCAGGTGTTGCTCAACAAAGATGTATATCTCTCGAATGTGGATTGCAAAATGGGACATTGGCTGTTTTTGTAGGAACTCAATTGTTTGGTCAAAATATGACTTACATGGTTCCAACTGCAGCATACGCTTTGATAATGATGATGACTTCTGTTCTTTTTGTTTTTTTTCTTAAGAAATAGAACTTAATTATTTTTAAAATTAGTATGTTTTAAAGGTTTGTTAATTACCTCAATAGGGTATTTTATTTTTTCTATTTCAATAAATAAATCTTTTTTGTGAAGTTCATCATTTGAAATATCGTTATTGATATAGCCAAATGTTAAATTTTTCCTAAAATTAAAAGAATAATTGCCAGATGTTGATCTACCTATTATCTTATTTTCTAAATAAATAGGCTCATCATGAAGCAATAATGGTTCACCTGGTTTGCTATCTTTTAAAGTAAACATTGCAAATCTACTTTTAATTTTTTTCTTTTTGATTTTTTCTAAAGCTTTTTTGCCAATAAATTCATCCTCCTTTTTAGAGCTTATTGTGAAAGATAAACCTGCTTGATATTGATTTTCTTCTGGTGAGATGTCATGTCCCCAATGTAAAAATCCACTTTCCATTCGCATAATATCCATGGCATGCATACCACAATTAGATAGGTTAAAATCCTTGCCTTTAATAATAAGTAATTCATAAATTTTTTTAGAATCTTTAGATTTAACATATAATTCGTAGCCTAATTCACCAACGTATGACAATCTTTGAGTCCAAATTTTAATTCCTTCAATAGTGATATATTTTGCCGTACTAAATCTAAAATTATCATTTTCAAAATTATCTTTTGAAATTGATTTCATTAAAGCTCTACTTTTTGGTCCAAAAACTCCAAAAACACAATAATCATCAGTAACGTCTTTTAACTCAACATCTTTTGCAAGGTGTTTATTTATATGGAATTTGTCTCTTTCTCGCGTAGCTGCAGAGCTTATTATTCTAAAATGATCTTTTTCAATACAAACGACTGTTAGATCTGTTTCAATTCCACCATCAGGATTTAACATATGTGTATAAACACATTTTCCAATCTCATTTTTAATATTAGCTGTGCAAATTTTTTGTAATTCTTTATGAGCCTGATTAGATTTTATCTCAAATTTTGAAAAAGGAGTTAAATCAAATAAACCAACATTTTTTATAGTATTATTTGTTTCGTATTCTGCTGAAGGGTACCAATTTTGGTAGTTATAACTGTATTCATATTCCGTTTTTTCTCCATCTAAAGCAAACCACATTGGTCTTTCGTATCCACCAGAAACACCAAAACACGCACCGAAACTTTTTAATTCGTCGTGATATGGAAGTGTTTTTATATTCCTAGAGGTTTTATGTTGTTTAAAAGGCCAATGCATTCCATATAAATCTCCTAAAGACTCTGTAATTCTTTTTTTAATAAAACCCAATTCAGAGTGAAATTTTTGAAATCTTTTAATGTCATAGCAAAAAATATCTTCATTAATATGTCCATTGATCAACCATTCAGCTGTAACTTTACCAACACCTCCCCCACTTCCAATTCCAATACTATTTAAACCACAACACACAAAAAAGTTTTTTACTTCCGGCACTTCTCCAAGCAACGTATTTGTATCTGGGGTAAACGACTCTGGACCTGAAAAAAATTTTCTAATTCCTACTGTTTCTAAAACTGGAAATCTTTTAATTGCTGTAGCTAAATAAGGCTCAAAATGCTCAAAATTTTCTTGAAATTCTCCAAAGGAAAAATCTTCTGGAACTTTATTAATTTTATCCCATGCTGGGATTGATTCAGACTCAAAAATTCCAACTAATATTTTTCCAGCATCTTCTTTTATATAAGTTCTGTTATCAAAGTCTCTTATCACCGGTAAGGTTTTAGAAAGATTTTCAATCGGCTCAGTGATAATATAGAAGTGTTCTGCTGGATAAAGAGGAATACTTACTCCAGCTTTTTCTCCAATTTGGCGTGACCACATTCCTGATGCTAAAACTATATACTCACAATCAATTTTTTGACCATTTACTTTTACACCAGAAATTTTTCCATTTTTAGTAATAATCTCATCAACAGGAGATTTTTCAAAAATCTTTGCCCCTTCCATTCTAGCTGCTTTTGCTAACATATGTGTTACTCCAGATGGATCTGCAGCACCGTCACCTGGCATCAAAATCCCTCCTAAAACTTCATCAGTATTTACAATTGGATAATTTTTTTTAATTTGTTCTTTATCTAAAATTCTAACATCAACATTAAACAGTTGTGCGGTTGTTGCTTGTCTTTGAAGCTCTTGCCATCTACCTTTATTCTCAGCAATTGAAAGTGCACCGTTTAATCTTAATCCTGCTGAATGATCAACTTTCTTTTCAAGTTCTTTATAAAGATCCAAAGTATATTTTCTAATTTTGGTAATTGATGCTGAGGGACCTAATTGACTTACTAATCCAGCTGCATGCCAAGTCGTGCCTGATGTTAACTGATCTCTTTCTAAAAGGATTGTATCTTTCCAACCAAATTTAGCTAAATGATAAGCAACTGAGCAACCAACTACCCCACCTCCGATAACAACAACTTTGGTGCTACTTGGAAGTTTTTTTTCCATTTAATTAATTTTTGATTGCATCTCCTGGGTTAACATATTCATGTCCAAATACATCTGCAACAGCTTTATAAGTCACATGACCCTTATGAACATTTAATCCTGCTAAAAAATTTTTATCTTCACTAAGAGCTTTTTGATAACCTCTATTGGCTAATTTGACTAAATAAGGAAGTGTTGCTTTGTTTAATGCGATAGTTGATGTTCTAGGAACCCCTCCTGGCATGTTAGCCACACAATAATGAACAACATTATCAACTATAAAAGTTGGATCATTAAAAGTTGTCGGTTTACTTGTTTCTACACAACCGCCTTGATCAATTGCAACGTCAACAATAACAGAGCCTCTTTTCATCAATTTTAACATATCTTTAGTGACTAATTTAGGCGCCTCTGCTCCGGGGATTAAAACTCCTCCTACTATTAAATCCGCTTCTGCTACTAACTTTTTTAAATCTATCTTATCACTTTGTTCTGGGATAATTTTATCTCCAAACATTTCAACTAATTGTTTTAGTCTTGCTTCTGATTTATCTACAACATGAACTTTTGCTTTCATGCCAGTTGCTATAGTTGCAGCATTTTCTCCTACAACACCTCCACCTAAAATTAAAACGTTAGCTGGTTCACCACCAGGAGCTCCACCCAATAATACTCCTCTACCTTTTTGGTTTTTTTCTAAACAATGTGCTCCAGCTTGAACTGACATACGTCCTGCTACAGCACTCATTGGTGCAAGTAAAGGAAGCCTTCCATTATCATCAG
>CACBRY010000004.1 GCA_902541825.1 uncultured Pelagibacteraceae bacterium
GATTATAAATCTTCGATTTTTTCTTTAGAATCTTTATATGTTTTTTCATTTGGAAAAACTTTCAGTAAGTAATTACTACCTTTTTCAAGATATGGAAAGGTGTATGATTTGTTTAAATTTAATGGCCATTTGTCATAATTATACACGATATGCACTCCTGAAAATATACATATGGAGATAATATACGCTCGAATAAATCCAAAAAAGAATCCAAAAATAGTATCTAAACTTCCTATACCAGTATATTTGATTGCACTACTTATCCCTTTATTAATCAACAATATTAAAAAGATAACTATAATAAAGATTGTTATTCCAAGTCCTACATCAAGTACATATTCATTATCTATAATATTTTTTACATATGGTTTTAATCTTGGAAATAATATCAAAGTGAAAATATATGCTAATAACCACTTTGACATTGAAAGTATACTCAAGACAAACCCTTTTCTATAACACTTTATTAGTGAAAGAATAGTTATCAATATATAGATTAAATCAATCGCAGAAATTAAATTAAAAATTTCTCCAAAAAGTTCTAGAGTTATTTCAAACATATATTCTTATTTTCCAAATGGCTTAAAAACTAATATTAAAGATGGAAGTAAAGTTAAAACAGAAATCATTGCAAATAACATTGCTAATCCTGTGAAAATTCCAAAATAGATTGTAGGTATGAATTTAGATAACACTAAAATAGAAAAACCAAAGACTATTGTTATAGATGTATTTAAGATTGCAACACCAACTGTTGAATGACAAGTTTTTATCGTTTTTTTATAGTCATTAATTTTGTTGAACTCTTCTTTAAATCTGTAGATATAATGTATGCTGTTATCAACCGCTATACCTATTGTAATAGCAGCAATTGTTATAGTCATCATATCTAAAGGTATCTCTAGTATACCTATTATTCCTAAAATAAAGAATGCTGCAATAAAGTTTGGGACAACTCCAATTAAAGATAGTTTAATATTCTTAAATAAAATAACAAACATTCCAAAAATACCCAGCATGACAAGTCCCAAGGTAAGAATTTGAGATTTAAACAAACTTTGTAATAAATTATTGAATAAGATCATCACCCCAGCTAATTTGTATCGATCCTCGTTTAATCCAAATTCGTTTTGTAGATCGAAATTTATTTTTTTGATAAGCTCATTTCTTTTAAGATCTTTTTGGGAGTCAATTATTCTTAAACTTATTCGAGCCTCGTTATCTTTTATTGAAATATAAGGATCAACTATCTCAGTTTTGATATTTTCAGGAATTTTAGTATATAAAACACCCATCTCTAAAGTCCCAAGAGGTTTATTATTATTTAATTGAGTTGCAACATCAACTATTGATGAAAAGGATAAAACTTTTCCTATCTGAGGAAGACTATCAAGATAATTATGTATGTTAGAAATTGTTTCTATTTTATCTTTTGTAAACCAATACTTGTCATCATTTTTTTCTTCATCGCCCCAATCCTCAAATTCGTCATCTCCTTCTAATTTATCTTCTTTTTTTTCTGGAAACTTCAAAATTACTTCTAGTGGTGTTGTTCCACCTAGTTTTTCATCAATTAATTTCATACCTTTATAAATTTCTGTCTTTTTACTAAAATAATTTATAAAACTATTTTCAACCTCTAATTTGCTTATCCCAGTTATACTCAAAATAATTACTATCCCAGTTATTATAAAAACTTGATTTTTAAAATTAATAGAAATTTTTCCTAAAAAAGAAGTTATTTTGGAGTCAACTTCCTCTTTGTAAAAAGTTTTATTATCTTTTAAAAAACTTAATAAACTTGGAAGTAGGGTAAAAGTAATAACAAATGATGTTATTAATCCAAAAGTCATCATCAAACCAAAATCTATAACTGGTTTGATTTCACTAAAAATTAAAGATAAAAAAGCAATTATAGTTGTTAAAGCAGTATATAGGATTGGCCAGAACATTTTTTTTGTCGTTAAAGAAATTATTTCATGATTATTTTTGTTAGGATAAATCTTTCTTAACTGAATAAATCTTGTGCTCATATGAATATTCATCGCCATAGTTAAAATTAACATCAGTGCAATAAAGTTTGACGAAATTACAGTTACTTTCCAGCCAATCAGGCCTAGAAGACCCATCATAATTATAACTGAAAAGAAACAACTACTTATTGGAACCACTACCCAAATTAAATTTCTAAAAATAAACCATAAGGTTGCAATAATAAATGCAAGTACACCCAAACCAAAAACAATGATATCACTTTTAATAAAAGTCATCATGTCATCAGCAATCATTGGTATTCCACCCAAATAAATTTTTCCTATGTCATCGTAACTTTTGATTACTTCTCTAATTTCTAAGATATTATTGTGATTATTTTTTTTTATTTGATCTTTAAATATTTGTATCTCTTTATCTGATTTACCTTCAACATCTTCCAATTTTTGATTTTCTTTTATGTTGACAATTATTCCACTTGTCTTGCCATCTTCACTAATAACAAAATTTCTAAAAACTGGACTTGCTAAAATTTCTGCAAAACCTCTTTCTTTATCAACACCTTCATCTTTGAGTGTTTTAAAATTTAAAAGTCTTTCTTGAAGAGGAGCATCAGAATTATCCAATAGAGGTATATCTAAAAGAGTAATAACACTATGTACCCAATCTAAACTTTGGAGTTTATATTTTAAACTAAGGAGATTATTAATCCCACTGTCGGATACCATATTATCATTAGGTGTATGAGTTAAAACAAGAAACTCTTTTGAACCATATCTATTTGTTACTTCTTTTAAGTATTCAAGATCAGGGTCACCCTCTATTAGCAGTGTTTCTGATGATGCATCAAGCCTAAAATCTTTAGAGTAATAGCCAAAACTAATTAAGGCGATTAATAAAATAATCAATATAGATTTAGGATTTTTTAAGACTGTATTTTGGTATAAATGATCCATCATTTATCCAATATATTGTATATTAATTATTTTGAGTATCTTTAAATTTTGTAAATCTTTCTTCAAACTCAAGAGTTACTTTACCAATGGGGCCGTGTCGTTGTTTCCCAATGATAATTTCAGCTAAATGTGCAACCTCATTCATCTTTGCTTGCCATTCAGCATGCTCTACCGTTGCTTCTCTCGGCTCTTTTCTTTGCAGATAATACCCTTCTCTGTAAACAAACATAACTACGTCTGCATCTTGCTCTATTGAGCCAGATTCTCTTAAATCTGCAAGCTGAGGTTTATGATCATCTCTCTGTTCAACCTGTCGAGATAATTGTGATAATGCAAGAACAGGCACACCCAGCTCCTTAGCAATGGCTTTTAAACCTTGTGTAATTTGAGAGATTTCTTGGACTCTGCCGTCCTTATTATTATATGAACCTTTCATTAATTGTATGTAGTCAACAACTATCAAGTCTAATCCATGCAACCTTTTTATTCTTCTTGCCCTATTGCTCATCGCAGCAATACTTATTGCTGGTGTTTCATCAATGAATAAAGGGAGTTCTGATATATTTTTAGAGGTTTCTAAAAACTGATCGAATTGTTCATCTGAAATTCTACCTCTCCTTATATCATTTGAGCCGATTCTTGCTTGCTCTGAAATAATTCTTGTTGATAGTTGTTCTGAAGACATTTCTAGTGAGAAAAAAGCAACTGATGATTTTGAACCATTCTCCTGAATTTTTTGGGCTGCATTAAAAGCAATATTAGTTGCAAGAGATGTTTTACCCATTGAAGGTCGTCCAGCTATGATGATTAAATCAGATTGATGAAGTCCACCCAATCTATCATCTAAATCTCTTAAACCAGTTGGCACACCAACTATTCCTCCCTCGTTTTTATATGCTGCTGAAGCCATCTCAATTGTTTGTTTCATGGCGTCATCAAATTTTATTAAAGATGAACTAAAAGATCCTTTTTCGGCTAAATCGTAAAGTAACTTTTCTGAGGTCTCAATAATATTTTGACCATTGGTTTCGAGATCATTTTCTTTAGCATCATCTATTATTTTTTCTGAGATCTTGATTAACTCTCTTCTTACATACATATCGTATATAATTTTTGAGTACTCAATTGCCTGTCTTACCGAGGTAGAAAACTTCGTAATTTTAACTAAGTATTCTGGGACGTTTAGTTCATCCTTCTCATTTTCAAAATAATTCTTTAATGTTATGGGATTAGCAAGCATACCTTTGTAGATCATATTTTCGATAGCATCAAAAATTTTTTGATGCATCGGATCATAGAAATTAATATTTGAAATAATGGTATTAACTTCGTCAAATATTTCGTTGGTGACTAAAATTGATCCTATAACCGCTTGTTCTGCTTCAATATTATTTGGTAATTCTTTATAAGTTTCTTTGACAATACTTAAGTTATTTTCCATTAAGGATTATATTACAGCAAATGAAAAACTTTTAAATTTTAAAAAAACCTGTGGATGAATTTGTATAATTATTGAATAGTTTCTGCAGAATTTACGATGATCAATATTTCAGCCTCAACTTCTGAGTGCAAATAAACTTTTACTTTAAATTTTCCAATAGATTTGATTTCTTTTACCGGCTGTATCATTGAGGGTTTTATCTCAATTTGACTTTTTTCATAAATTATTTTTGAAATTTCGGTTGGTTTTACTGAACCGTATAATTCTTTATTTTCAGTACTAAGTTTTTTAATAGAATATTCTTTTTTATGGATTTTTTCAGAAATTTTTTTAGCGTTTTGTTTTTTTTCATCATCTTTTTTGGAAAGATCAGATTTGATTTTTTCGACCTGTTTAATATTTTCTTTAGAAGCATAAAGAGCTTTTTTGTTAGCTATTAAATAGTTTCTAGCAAAACCTCTTTTAACATCTATCACCTCTCCAATAGAACCTATTCTCTTCAAGTTTTCTAATAATATTACTTTCATTAGATTAATGCCAAGTTTCTTGCTCTTTTAATTGATAAAGCAAGTTCCCTTTGTTTTTTTTGTGAAACATTTGTTATTCTAGACGGAAGAATTTTTCCATTTTCTGATACATATTTCTTTAGTAACCTTACATTTTTATAGTCTATTTTAGGAGCTCCCTTAACCGATAGGGGACAATTTTTTTTAAATTTATACTTATTTGGTTGAAAAATACTTAATTTAGCAAAATTACTCTGCTTACTTTTTTTGTTCCCACTTTGTTTTTTTGGCATATCTAATTTTTAGTTTTTTCTTTTTTATCCGTTTTATCTAAGTCTTCATTTTTAGAAAAATAATTTGTATCAAGATCAAATTTTTTTACTCTAACAGTTAAATGTCTTAATAATTTTTTATCAATCGCTTCATTTTTCTCTAATTGCTCTATTACTTTTCCTTTACCTTTTATTTTAAAGTGGATGAAGCTTCCCTTTTTATTTTTTTTAATCAGGTAAGATAAGTTTAAAAGACCCCAATTTTCAGTTTTAATCACTTCACCCTCATTCTTTTCTACAATTTTAGAATATTTTTCAGTCAATTGTTTCAATTCAGCTGGCGAGGTATCTTGTCTTGCTATAATTGTATGTTCGTATAAATTCATATTTATTCTTTAATAAAAAGTGAGGATATACTATTATAAATCCTCAATTACAATAGTTAAATAAACAATAATTAAATAATTTTAAATGTTTTCTGTAATTTTTCCCGGTCAAGGTTCACAAATAGTAGGTATGGGAAAAGAGTTTTTTGAGAAACATGAAATTGTAAAAAAATTATTTAAAGAAGCTGATGAAACTTTAGAATTCAATTTATCCAAACTTATTTTAGAAGGCCCGAGAGACAAATTAGATCTTACAGTAAACACTCAGCCAGCAATTTTTTTAATAAGTTATTCAATCTTTCAAGTAGTTAAAGAGGATTTCAACATAAATCTAAATAAAGCAAAATATTTTGCGGGACATTCATTAGGTGAATATTCAGCACTATCATGTGCTGGATATTTGGATTTTAGTGAAACTATTAAAATTTTAAGAGTAAGAGGACACGCTATGCAAAACTCAATGCCAAAAGGCGAGGGTGGTATGTTGGCAGTATTAGGATCAAGTATAGAAATAGTAGAAAAAATTTTGAAAGATAATAAAAATGATTTTGAGGCTCAAGTTGCTAATGACAATTCAGATGGTCAAATTGTTATTAGTGGTAAAACTAAAGATTTACAAATCTTAAGCGAACTTTTAAAAGAAAAAAAAATAAAGAATATTAAATTACCAGTTAGTGCACCTTTTCATTGTAATTTAATGAATAAAGCTACTGAAGTAATGACAAAAGAACTGCAAAAAATTAATTTTAAACAATCTAAAAATATTCTTATTTCAAATGTAACTGCAGATGAAATTTCTAACATCAACGATTTAAAGAATCTTCTTATAAGCCAAATTGAAAAAAGAGTTAGATGGAGAGAGAGCATACTTAATATGATAAATAAGGGTGTTAGACAATTCATTGAAATTGGTCCAGGTAAGGTACTTTCTGGTCTAGTAAAAAGAATTAATAAAGATGTAAAAATTTCTTCAATTAATAGTCAATCAGATATAGAAGGTTTAAGTATATGAATGATTTAAAAAATAATAACATAATTGTAACTGGTGCAACAGGTGGAATTGGAAATTCTATAATAAAAAAATTTTATGATTTTGGAGCTAATATTTTAGCCACAGGAACTAAAAATGAAAAGTTAGATGAACTAAAAAAAAAATTTCAAAATATCAAGACATTTAAATTTGATATATCTCAAACTGATAATTTAGAAAATTTTATCGAAGATGCTACAAAACAACTTGGAGGTAAACTTGATTGTATAGTAAATAATGCAGGTATTACTCAAGATAACTTAGCTATACGAATGAGTATAGATGAGTGGAAAAAAGTAATAGATATAAACCTTACCTCTACTTTTTTAATTAGCAAGTTTGCAATAAAAAAAATGCTTAAAAATAAAAAAGGTAAAATTATAAATATCACATCTGTTGTTGGACATACAGGAAATTTAGGCCAAACAAATTACACAGCTTCTAAAGCAGGAATTATTGCAATGTCTAAAAGTTTAGCAATAGAATATGCAAAAAAAAATATTAATATTAATTGTATATCACCAGGTTTTATCAAAACAGCAATGACAGATAAAATTGATGAAAAATTTAAAGAAATTATTATTTCTAAAATACCCTCTGCAAGACTAGGAGAACCTGAAGATGTAGCTAATGCAGTTATTTTTTTAGCATCTTCACATTCTGATTACATAAATGGAGAAACATTGCATGTAAATGGAGGCATGTATATGGCTTGACAATCTAGGTAATTAAACTATTAACGATTTATAACTAAAAAAGGATCGATATGTCAGAAGATGTTTCAAGTAAAGTTAAAAAAATTGTAGCTGATCATTTAGGAATTGATGAGTCAAAAGTAACTGAAGAGTCGAGTTTTATCGATGACTTAGGTGCTGATAGTTTAGATACAGTCGAGCTAGTCATGGCTTTTGAGGAAGAGTTTGGGTCTGAAATTTCTGATAGTGAAGCAGAAAAAATTTTAACAGTGGGTGATGCAGTCAAATTCATTGAAGGCAAAGCTAATTAATAATTTTTAAATGCCCTCATCAAAAGATGGGATAATGGTTATTTTATCTTCTCCTTCAGGAGCAGGCAAAACTACTCTAGTAAATTTGCTTTCAAAGCAAAATAATTATGAAATTTCTATATCACATACAACAAGACAACCAAGACCAGGGGAGATTCCAAATAAAGATTATTTCTTTGTAAATGATTTAGAGTTTAAAAGACTTATTAATAATCAAGAGTTTTTAGAGTACGCTAAAGTTTTTAATAATTATTACGGGACAACAAGAACCCCGATCATTGATAGTCTAAATAAAGGAAAAAATGTTTTATTTGATATTGATTGGCAAGGCGCTGATCAAATCAGAAATAAAAAATTAGATTATAAATTAATTACTTTTTTCATTTTGCCACCTAGTAAAGAGATTTTATTTGAAAGACTTTCAAATAGAGACATGAAAGACAAACTTATTGTTGATGAAAGAATGCAGCAGTTTGAGAGAGATGTTCTTCATTGGATAAACTATGATTATGTAGTAATTAATGATAAATTGAATAATTGTTACTTGAAAATTAAAAGTTTAATAGATGCTGAAATAAACAATGGATCAAAAGATTATGACTCCAATTATATTAGAAATCACATAGAAAAGCTAACTTCTTAAGTTCTCATACTCTTTGGTCAATTCAAAATAAGTTTCAAAATCTAAATTTTGAGGCCTTGAATTAAGATCAATACCAATTTTTGAGGCAATACTAATATTTTCATTAAATAATTGAAAATAAGGTTTTTTAATCATTTTTCTTCTGTGCATGAAAAATATTCTCGTAATTTTTTCCAAATTTTTTGAATTTTTTAATGAGAAAAAATTTTTTTTTGGTTTAAAAAACAAAACACTACTTTCAATTTTAGGCTGAGGCTGAAAACTTAATGGACTTATGTCACATATCTTTTTTATATCTAATCTCCAATTAGCTAAAATTGTTAGTCTTCCATAATTTTTGGTATTAAAACTGGATATTATTCTGTCTGCTACCTCTTTTTGAAACATAAGTATGAGGGAATCAAACCATATTTTTTCTTTGAGGTTTAATATCCATTTACATAAGATTTCAGTTGATATATTATAGGGTAGATTACCAAAGACTGTTAAAGTTTTATCGCTCAATAAGTTTTCATTTATTTTTAAAATATCTTTATTGATGACTTCAATTTTATCTCTAAATTTTTTTTTAAGAAGTAACGCTAAGTTATCATCTTTTTCAATAACCAAAACCTTTTCTGGATTCCTTGATAAAATTCCCTCAGTTAAATTTCCAGTACCAGGACCTATCTCTAAGATATTCTTATTTTCTAATTCAAGAATACTTACTATTTTAGTAATTATTTTTTTATCTATAAGAAAGTTTTGTCCAAGGCTTTTTTTAGCCCTCATCATTTTTTATCTAAAAATTCTAATGATTTTATTAAACTAATTGGATTAGAAATATTTTTTCCAACCATTTTTTCATTTGGACCATGATCTGGTGTTACTCTTAAAAAAGGCAAACCTATAGTTATATTTATTGCATCATACTCAAATATAGTTTTAATCGGTGTTAAAACTTGGTCATGATACATTCCAATAACAACATCAAATTTTTTTCTATTATTTTTTAAAAATATTGTATCTGCTGGGAAAGGACCCTTTACATCAATTTTATTTTTTAGAGATCGAATCACTGGACTCACAATCTTAGTATCCTCATTAAATTTTAACACGCTTTCACAATGAGGATTTAACCCTAAAACAGCTATTCTTGGTTTGAAACCTAAATATTTATTAAAAAAATTATTAATAACAATTATCTTTTCTTTAATCTTTTTTTTTGTGATTTTTTTTGCAACTAATTTTAGAGGAAAATGTGTTGTTACTGGGCAAACTGATAACTTCTTATTATAAATCAACATTGCGAATTTGTTTACATTAAAATTTTTACTAATAAATTCAGTTACACCAAGATATCTTTTATTTAAAGTTTTAGTTTTATTAATTGGCCCATTAATCATTTTATGAGTTAAACCTTTTTTTATCAATCCGAAAGCAATTTGAAAGCAGTTATGTACATATTTAGAGGAGTTTTGATATTTTACATGAATTAAATAAATCTTATTTTTATGAAATTTTTTAGCACCAATTTTTTCTAATTCTATTTGTTCAATTTCATACCTGTACTTATATTGCTTTATCTCTTTTTCTAAATTTTTTTTGTCACAAATTAAAATTAAAGGACTCGAAATTGATTTTGATTTAAGAGATTTAAAAAAAATTTCAAAAAAAATACTTTTTTTTTCTCCTGGAACTATTAAAATTGGGCTAAAACTCACTTATTGTGCTATTTAATTTAACTTTATTATAAAAAATATTAGAAAACTTATCTAATTGTTTTGATGTCTCACTCATTATCATTCTATCGAGTTCTTTTTGTTTATCAAATTCAATAGCAACCTCTTTCATATCGTTTATTTTTAAAATTAGATAGTTGTTGCCGATTTTGATTGGACTAGTATATGAATTTATTTTTAAATTTTCTAGTTCATTATTAATTTCAAATGATAAATTATTTTTTTTTACCCAACCTATTTTACCACCTGCTTTAGAACTATCAGCAATGCTGAACAAATTCGCAGTATTTTCAAAACCATTAATTTCTATACTTTCAAAAATTTTGTCCGAGTGTTCTGTTAAAGAAATATTTTGTTTTTTATTAAAAACTATTTCAGATAAGTTATATTCTATAGAAAATTTTTCTTTACTTAATTTTTCAATTTTATTGATAAATTCATTTTTATCAATTTTTATACTTTTAGAATATCTAGCATAAATCAAATTTTTCCATTCATTTTCAATTTCAATTTTTTCTTTAATATCATCTACAGAAATATTATGATTGTTTAAGTAATTTTTAAACTGGGACAGGTCTGAGAAATTTAAATTTCGTATTATTTTTTTTAAAACATTATTGATTTGAGGATTATTTAAATTCAACTCTCTGTATTTGATTATTTCACTTTTTCTGATCATTTCTTTTATTATTGATCTTTTAGCAAGTTGTTTTAGATCATTTTCACTTATTTCTTTAAGTTTAGGATTTAGAGCCAAGAGATAATTGCTCTCCTTCTCAAGATCATAAGAGGTTACTATTTGATCATTTACCTTCATAATTATTTGTAAATTTATTTTGGCGTGAGAAAAATTATTTAATAAAAAAAAGATAAAAACTAGAATAATAGTTTTTTTATTTAAAATCATTTTAAATTGGGTGTATTGAAACCACCAAAAGGAAGTATCGATAACTTAAAGAAAAGATTTTCAGATGGCTTTAAGTCTTGATCACTATAATATTCCTTATTATATTCTATAGCTGCAGTTAAACAATCGTTTTGGAATTGATAAATAAGATTGTAATATTCAGTAAAGTTTTTTTCTTTATTTTCTCTTGTTTCAAAAATTAAACTGTTTTTATCGTTAAATGCATAACGTGTTTCATTTTGTAAATAAGAGGTTTTTGAAATACTGTTATTTTCATTCAGATACTCAAACCTTGTGGTTAAATTTTTTAAATAATATTCAAAACCGAATAGTTCATAATTTTGATCAATTAAATTATTTTTCAATGAAAAATTATAATTTAACTTGATATTTTTGTTAGGATTATACTCAAATAAACCTACAAAGTCAGAAACTTTATCACCTAAATTAGTATTGGCTGGCAAATCCTTATTTTCTTCAAACCTTAGATTATTTGCAAAACCAAATTTTATATTTTGATTAAGATTTGATCTATCAACTTTTGTATATTCATAACCATATGTTAAAGATACTCCTCCTTCATTTATCTCATCTAAACCCAATCTATTAATGTCGAAGATATTATCATAGTTTATCTGTGCATTATCTTTATGTACATCTTTTGTATGGGGTGTACTTAGATTCAAAGTAAATCTTGGTGTGAGTGTATAATTAAATTGATCTGATTGTTTTAGAAGCGGGTACTTATAGTTTGACTGAAATGTTGGAACTAAGTTGGATGTATCTTTATTTTTAAATTTTTCTGAATTTTTTGCTTCTGAGCTTACATTTTTAATTAAGAATTTCTTATTATTTATAATTCCGTTATTAAAATATTTTAAATTTGAGTTAAATTCTAAATCATTAATTAATACTTTTTCTGTTATATTTGTATTATAATTTTTATAATATCCACTAGACCTAAAAGAATAGTTGTCATTTAAAATTTTTGAAAAACTAAAATTTGGGACATATTCATACCTATCATTATTTGATTTACTTAAGTCCTCATAAATATTTAAATTTGTATTTATTATTTGATTTTCATTGTATAAATTTAAACTTATTGAATTTATTAAGTTTGAAGTACTATTTATAATTGGACTTTCAATTTTATAAGTCTTTAAGTATGTATCATCTGACACATTTTCAAGCCTTAGATCCAGCTCAATATCATCAAAATTTTCACTATTATAATTTTTTACAAAATTATAAAATAGATGTCCCTTTGAACCTTTATCAGACGAAACAAATTGGCTTATGTCTGCAATATGGTCAGATTTATCATTTTTTTGTCTTAATTCAGATTGTAATAAGAATTTATCATCATTAAAAAATCTTGGACTTAATGTTATATCTTTGTTTTGTGCAACTGCAATAAAGTAAGGTAATTTCAAAGATAACCCAGTGTTACTACTTTCCTCTAATCTTGGAATTAGAAATCCTGTTTGTCTTTTAACTGTTGGATCAGGATGAAAAAATCTTGGGAAGTAGAAAATTTTATTATCATAAATTTTTAGACTCGCATCTTTGTAAAAGATTATTTTTTTTATCTTATCATGTCTAATTTCATCTGCATTCATTTCCCACGGAGGACATTTTTCTCTTTTTTTACAAAATGTAAAAGAACCTTTTTTAACTATTGTATTTTTTTCATTACTGATCAAACTTCTACCTTTTAATCTTGGCTCGTTCTCTGAATTTTCTGAAATTTTAAAATTTAACCCTATATCTTTTGCTAAAATTTCTTTTTTATTTAGATCTAAATATGCAATTTCTAGTTCAAATGTATTTTTATCTTTGTCAGACATCTTTGCATTGTCTAACTTAACAACTTTATTTATTAATGAGTATTCAAATTTATTTACTTCATATTTATTTTGAAATTCATCTATTATTTTATTATTACCTTCTCCAAGAATTTTTTGGTTAATTAAATCATAATTAATTTTGTCTGAATAAATTATCAAATTATTTTTTTTGTCATCAATCTTTATTTTATTTTCAAAATTTATTTTTCTATCTTCTATTTCATAACTAATTGTATCAGATTTAATTTCGAGATTTATGTCTATCTTTGTAATTTTACCTTGGCTCACAATAATTAAAGATTTATCTTTAAAGTACTTTATTTTTACACCTTCAATAATAATTTTGTCGTCTTTAATTTTTGCTATACCATTATTTACTATTGTTAAATTTTGGTTATTGCTAATTTCGATATCTGTAGCATCAAATTCAATTTCTTTACCAAATGTGTTATTTAAAAATAAGATTTGATAAAAAATTATTAAGACTATTAAAATATTATTTTTCATTTATTCTTATTAAACCAATCATTGAAACTATACCTAAAAAAATCATAGGAAAAAATATTGATAAATAAATTGGTATTTTATTTGTTAGTCCAAAAACATTAAAGATATTATTTATATAATAGATTATCACAGACAATGAGATACCTAATAAAACATGAAAAATATATGGTTTATTTTTTTTTATATTTAACATTATTAATGATGAAATAATCGCCAATATAGTAAAATATATTGGAAGTGAAATTATTTTAAGAAAATGTAAATCAATATCTTGTGAAGAATAACCTAGCAATTTGTTTTCATTTTTAATATCAATTAATTGAAATAAATTGAATGAATTTAGATTTCTAAAGGCACTATTGATCTTATCAATATTAAAGTGGGTATTTAATATTATAGTTTTTTCTAATTGAATTTGGCGATTATCTTTAAATATAGTTGGATTTTTAATAACCCATTCATCATTTGTTATGTTTATTTTTTTAGTAAAAATGTTCTCTATTAAATCAAAATTTTTATTAAACTTTGATATGAAAACATCCTCAAGAAAAGGATCATTTTTTGTAGCACCATTAATTATATAAATTTCATTTTCGATTTCATCTTTAATCCATATACCGTTGTCATTCAAATGTTTAAGGTATTTTCCATCCTCTGAATATACATTTTTAATATCAGAATAGATAAATTTTAATTTCGAAGAAATTGGATAATATGTTGTAATTATAAGAATTCCAAAAATAAAAGAACATAATGATAAAAGTTTAATTAAATAAAAGTTATTTAAATTATTTATCTTTATAAGTTCATTTTCTTTTTTTTTGATTAAATCAATAAAAAAAAGTTGTGCTGCAATTAAAATTATAAAAGGAAAGATTTCTAGTAAAGTAGTGGGTGCATTAAAAATTGCCAACATAAATGGCAAATAGAAAGCTGATGTAGTGTCACTTAGAAATGTAATCTCTTCAAAAATTGTTAAAGTAAATGATAATGAAAAAAATATTATACTTAGCATCAACAACTTTTTAAAAAATAAACTAATAAAATATTTATCTAATGTTTTAACCATAACTAACTTTCGAGATTAAAAATTTATAAATTAAAAAATAAATTATCATTGGTAGAATTATAACTAAAAAAAATAAAAATTGTGAGGTTTCTATATATCTCATTAAAATTTCTGATAAGACTAAAATTAAAAAAACATATAGAAAGACTTTTATAGTTTTAAGAGAAAAATTATTTTCAATTTTTGAGAATGTTAATAAAAAACAGCATACTAACGTTAAAAGTGGAAAGTACATTGGCTTTATAAATCTTTTATAAATTTCTTGTTTAATATTTTTTAGGCTATTAAAATCACAAAGGAACATCTCTTCTCTATAACTTTTACCTTTAATTAAACTAATTGAACATTCTATAATTTTTCTTGATGGTAATTCCTGCATTTTTGCTATTTTAATAGTTCTAGAATCAAACTTTGATAAATCATAATCTATTTTATCAAATTCAAAACTTATCAATCTATTATTATTAGTACTAACAATTCTACCTTTTAATAATTTAAAAATTTTACTATCTTTATTATCTAAAAAACCTTCTTTCGCATAGATTATTTGATTATCTTCAGATGTTAAATCTAATATGTTTCCCTCTTGGATATAAATATTCTTAAAAGAATTTTTATCTGTTTTTTCATTAATAAATATGGTCAATCCAGATACTGTGTCTATAAATTTTCCTTGCTTTATTAAATTAGGTAAGAAATCCATATTTGAGTTTTTTAAAAATTCTCTTGCTTTTAATTGGCTTGATGGAGATATAATACCCCCTATTATGATTTGTAGAAACATAACAATTACTGAAAAATTAATTAAATGAGAAATAAATCTTTTTTTGGTAATACCATTGGTCCAAAATATAAGTAATTCATTATTTCTTTCATACTTGATTAATTCAAAAAAAACAGAAATACCAAACACAAAAGGCAGAATTCTGTGAATTATTTTTGGAAAATTAAATAAATTGTAATAGAAATAGATTGTGAAATTGTGTCCATCATCAATTACAAAATCCAAGTAATTTGCGGCTTGGATTATCCAAACAATTAAACCAACGGTAAATGTGATAATCAAGGCTCTTAAAGATATGTCTAAAATTAATTTTCTAAAAAGTATTTTTTCCATTGAAATATAATTGTTTTACTCATATATAGCATTATCTCGTACAGATTGTATTTAATTTTTATGAATATTAAAGTTAATTTTAAAAAACAGGTATCAAGTAAATCCAACGCAAATTTAATATTATTTGCTGACGAAAAATTCAATATTACTGGTTTAAAAAAACACATCTCAAATTCAGAATATTCTTACATTTCAGATATTCTTAAAAAAAAAGATACTAAAAAAAAAATTGTAACTTTTGACATTAGCTCAAAAAAAAAAATAATTTTAGTTTCACTCAAAAAAAATCTTTCTGACTCTGATGCAGAAAATTTAGGTGCGAAATGCCATGTTATTTTAGATGAGTTTAAGGAAACACAATATATCGTAAATTCAGATACTCTTCCAAACAGGTTAAAAAATATTCTTGGATATTTTTTACATGGATTAAAATTAAAATCTTATAAATTTGAAAAATATAAAACAAAAAAAGACAAAGGTGACATCTCTATTAATATAGTAGGTAAGAATATTCCTGACAATAAAGATCAATTAAAATTTAGCTCCATAGAGAAAGGAACTTTTTATACGAGAGATTTAGTATCAGAACCTGGAAATATTTTACATCCAGATGAATATGCTAAACGAATAAAAACTTTAAGTAAATTTGGTTTAAAAATTAAAATTTATAATGAAAAAGAGTTAAAAAAATTAGGCATGAATACCTTGCTGGGTGTTGGCCAAGGAAGTATTAGAGGATCTTATCTTGTAACAATGGAATGGAATGGATCTAAAGATAAATCTAAACCTTTAGCTTTTGTTGGCAAAGGTGTTTGTTTTGATACTGGCGGTATATCACTAAAGCCAGCTAAGTTTATGGAAGATATGACTTATGACATGGCAGGCTCTGCAGTAGTAGTTGGATTGATGAAAAGCTTAGCTTTGAGAAAAGCAAAAATTAATGCAGTGGGAGTAGTTGGACTAGTTGAAAATATGCCTGGGGGCAATGCACAAAGACCTGGTGATATTGTTAAGTCTTATAGTGGTAAAACGGTTGAGATTTTAAATACCGATGCAGAAGGAAGATTGGTGCTAGCCGATGCACTTACTTTTACTGAGGAAAAATTTAGACCAAAGTTTATTGTAGATCTAGCAACTTTGACAGGAGCAATTATTGTTTCACTAGGCTCTGAATATGCAGGTTTATTTTCTAATGATGATAAATTATCTCAACAATTGATCGAGTCGGGTGAGCATGTTGAAGAAAAGGTCTGGAGGATGCCTTTAAATGAAAATTACGATAAATTGATAAACTCAAAAAATGCAGATATGCAAAATATTAATTATGTTGGTGGAGCTGGTTCAACTACTGCTGCACAATTTTTACAAAGATTTATTTTAAACAAAACTCCTTGGGCTCATTTAGATATAGCTGGAATGGCTTTTTCTAAGTATGGTGGAGCCTTAAATTCAGGTGGTGCAACAGGTTATGGAGTTAGATTATTAAACAAACTCATAGAAGATCATTATGAGTAATATTGAACAAACCTTATCTATTATTAAACCAGATGCTGTAGAAAGAAATCTTGAGGGCGAAATTAAAGAAATGTTCAAAAGTAATGGTTTCCAAATTTTTAAAGAAAAAAAAATTCAAATTGAAAAGGCTGAGGCTGAAAAATTTTATAAAGTTCACGAAACAAAGCCATTTTATAATGATTTATGTGAATATCTTTCTTCGGGTCCAATAGTTGTTATGATACTTCAAAAAGAGAATGCAGTTAAAGGGAACAGAGAACTTATGGGAGCTACAAATCCAAAAGATGCCGAGGAAGGAACTATTCGAAAAAAATATGGAATCTCGATTGATAAAAATTCTGTACATGGATCTGATAGTATTGATAATGCTAAAATAGAAATAGATTTCTTTTTTAAAGATTAAAAATTTTTAATATAGACCTTGGATAAAGCTTATGTTCTTGAACAAGTACTTTTCTGGCTAGAGAGTTTTTAGTATCATTTTTTGAGATTTTTACTTTTTTTTGTAAAATAATTTTTCCAGAGTCTAACTTCGAATTAACAAAATGAACCGTACACCCTGAGTATTTGTCATTATTGTTCAAGGCTCTTTGATGTGTATTCAATCCTTTATACTTAGGAAGTAATGAAGGATGAATATTCAAAATTTTCCCTTTAAATTTAGTGATAAAATTTTTGGATAAAATCTCCATAAATCCTGCCAAACATATCATTTTGACTTTATGCTCTTTTAAATCAGAAAGTATCCGATTTTCAATTTTATATCTTTTATTAAAATCATACACTTTTCTTTTTATCTTATTTATTTTACCAAGTTTTAAACCTTTAGCTTTAGGATTATTTGAGACTATTAAATCAATAGAAATTGGTGATTTTTTCTTTTTAGAAAATTTTATTAAAGATTTTAAGTTACTTCCAGTGCCAGAAATAAAAACTGCAGCCTTAACTTTTTTATAGCCAGTTAACTTTGCCATTAAGACTTACTTTGTTTCTATTTTTAGAAATTTTACCAATAACATAAGGTTTATATTCCTTTGAAAAAAATTTATTGATTCTTTTTATATGTTTGGGGTTAATTATTAAACAAAATCCAACTCCACAATTAAAAGTTTTAAGCATTTCATTATCACTAATTTTGTATGTTTTAAGCCAATTAAAAATCTTGAGAGGTTTAATCTTATTTAAATCTATTTCTACAGATAAGTTGTTGGGAACAACTCTACTAATATTATCAGCTAATCCACCACCAGTAATATTAGCACAACCATTTAATAAATTTCTTTTTACAAGGTTTAAGATTTCTTTTACATAAATTTTTGTTGGCTTAATAAGTTCTTTTTTGAGAAATAAATTTTTTTTTATATTTATTTTTTTAATTTTTAATAAATGCCTAACAAGTGAAAAACCATTTGAATGCAAACCACTAGATGGAACAGCTAAAATTAAATCTCCCTTTTTAATCTTATTTTTATAAAGTATTTTTTTTTTATCTGTAATTCCAACAGCGAAACCAGCTATATCAAATTTACCCTTTGCATAAGTATCTGGCATTTCGGCAGTTTCACCACCAACCAAACTACATTCTGCAATATCACACCCTTTAACTATTCCACGAATTATTGATTTCATTTTTTTTAAATCAATTTTATTAATTGAAATGTAGTCTAAAAAAAATAAAGGTTTTGCTCCTTGTACAATTAAATCATTTACACTCATAGCAACTAGATCTATTCCTATAGTGTCATATTTATCAAGTAAGTTTGCGATCTCTATTTTGGTTCCCACCCCATCAGTGCAAGCCACTATTTTTGGATTTTTTATATCTTTTGGCAAATCTGTGACCGAACCAAAGCCACCAATATTATCATTCTTTTTATTGCCTCTTTTTTTTGATGAAATACTAGATATGAAACTTACAAATTTATCTGCAGCATCAATATTGACCCCACTTTTTTTATAGGTAAAGAGATTTTTATTCATTAATATAGGTTTTAAATTTAAGTATGTATTATATCAATCGTTTATATATTTTTTTTTCTTCTCTAGCTTTAATAATATTTTTTTTTTCCACAGAGGTTGTTAAAGCTAAATCTTTTGAAATCAATGATATTGAAATTTCTCAGCCATTTGAAATTAATTTTGATAAAAATAAAGTAATTGATTTAGGGTTTAAAAAAGCTTTTTTTGAATTAGTCTATTCTTTAATCAAATCGCCAGATTTCAAAAAAATTGACAATATAGAGCTAAATGAAATCAAAAGTATGATTGAAACATTCTCGATTAAAGAAGAAAAATTTATTGATCAAAAATATTATGTAAATCTTGGTGTTTCATTTAATAAAAAAAAAATTTTTAGATATTTAGAAAAAAAGAGTATTTTTCCATCACGAATACTTAAAGAGCAATTTTTATTTATCCCAGTTATAATAAATGTAAATGGAAATGATATTTCAATTTTCTCAAATAATCCAATTTATGATAATTGGAATGAAATAACTAAAAGATATCAATTAATAAAATATTTACTTCCCTCTGAGGACCTTGAAGATTTAAATCTTATCAAAGAAAAATTAGATGTAATAGAAACTTATGATTTTAATGAGATTACAAAAAAATATTTTTTAAAGAATTCTATCATTTCACTAATTTTTAAAGATAAAAACGAAATAAGAATTCTATCAAAAATTTATAACGATAAAAATGAGATAATAAAGAATAATACTTTTAAGAATATTAATATAGATAACGAAACAGACCTTAATTTTTTAATTGAGAATTTGAAAAATTTATTTGAAGATACTTGGAAAAAATTGAATGAAATAAATACTTCAATAAAAGTTCCGATAACAATTAAAATTAAAAATAACAATTTAAAAAAATCAAATAATTTTGAATTATTTTTAAATGAAATAGATATGGTTAGTGACTATTCTATTGAAAAATTTGATAAAGAATTCATATTTTATGAAGTTTTATTTAATGGCACAGTCCAAAATTTTATTAATATAATGAAAAATGAAAAATATGATTTAAATACGCAAAAAAAAGTTTGGATGATTGAATGAGAGACATAGATCAAACAATAATCAAATTTGATTATGACAAAAATTTTAAAAATGATGATTTTTATCTTTCCAAAAGTAATAAACATATTTTTGATTTTTTAAACATATGGCCAAAATGGGAGAGAAATTTTGTTAATGTCACTGGGGAAAAGTTTTCTGGAAAAACTCATTTAATGAATATTTTTTTAAATAAAAATAAAGGCATAAAGCTTGAGGGTAAATCTTTAGAAAATGATCATTTAAAAAAAATAAAGATTTATGAAAATATTGTAATTGAAAATTTGTCCACAAATGTTGACGAAAAATTACTTTACAGTCTCTTTAATTTAATTGAGCAAGACAATAAATTTATTATTATTACATCCGTAAAACCAATTGTTAATATCACTTTTGATTTAAAAGATTTAAGATCTAGAGCAAAAAACTTTATCTTATTAAATATCGAAAAACCCGATGATGAGTTAATGTTTGCTATTATATTAAAAAATTTATCTGATCGACAAATCTCTTTGGATGATAAATTCATTGAGTTTATTGTCAAAAGAATTGAGAGATCATATAGTAAAATATATGATTTCATATATAAGATCGATCAACTAAGTTTAAAAAAAAAAAAATCAATTGACTTAAAAATTATTAAAGAAGTCTTAGGAGAATAATTGAACAAATTTAGAACTCATAAATGTAACGAATTAAGAAAAGAAAAAGTCGGAGATGTGGTAACTTTATCTGGTTGGATTAATAAAAAAAGAGATCACGGAAATCTTTTGTTCGTAGATTTAAGAGATAACTACGGAATAACACAGTGTATTATAGATAAAGAAAATTCTAATTTTAAAATATTGGAAAAAACACAATTAGAAACTGTAATTAAAATTATTGGAACAGTTGTTGAAAGGTCGAAAGATTCAGTCAATAAAGATATTGAAACAGGTGAAATTGAGGTAGTAATCAAAAATTTTCAAGTTCTTGGTGAATGTAAAGAACTTCCTTTACCAGTTTTTACTGATCAAGAGTATGCGGAAGAAATAAGACTTAAGTATCGTTTTTTAGATTTAAGAAGAAAAAAAATTCATGAAAATATTATATTAAGATCAAAAGTAATTTCATTTATTAGAAATGAAATGAATAATTTAGGATTTTTAGAATTTCAAACACCAATTTTGACATCATCAAGTCCAGAGGGAGCAAGAGATTTTTTAGTGCCAAGTAGATTAAATCCTGGCAAATTTTATGCACTTCCCCAAGCACCTCAACAATTTAAACAATTAGTGATGGTCTCTGGCTTTGATAAGTATTTTCAGATTGCCCCTTGTTTTAGAGATGAAGATGCAAGAGCAGATAGAAGTCCTGGAGAGTTCTACCAATTAGATTTAGAAATGTCTTTTGTTGAGCAAGAAGATGTATTTAATGTAGTAGAGAAGTTATTTGTTAATACGTTCAAAAAGTTTTCAAATAAAAAATTATTGTTTAGTCGGTTTCCAAGAATTTCATTTAAAGAATCAATGATTAAATATGGAACAGATAAACCTGACTTAAGAAATCCATTAGTTATTAATGACATCACTGAAACTTTTTTAAGAGAAGATGTTTCTTTTGAAATATTTAAAAAACTAGTTAAATCTGGATCCAAAGTCAGATGTATTGTTACAAAAAATACAAAGGATAAACCACGAAGTTTTTTCGATAATATTGATAAATGGGCTAAAGAACAAGGCGCCTCAGGACTCGCTTACTTTACCATTGAAAAAGAAAAAGAAATTTCAGCGAAAGGGCCGGTGGGTAAATTTTTTTCTAAAGATTCACTAAATGAAATAATGATTAAGACTGAAGCGGAAGTAGGTGACAGTATTTTTCTTGCATGTGGTAAATTAGAAGAAGTAGAAAAGATAACTGCATTAGCTAGAGATAAAATTGGAAAAGATTTAGGTTTAATTGATGAAAATGTTTTCGCATTCTGCTGGATTATAGATTATCCAATGTATGAAATAGATAGTCAAACAAACAAAATTAAATTTAGTCATAATCCTTTTTCTATGCCGCAAGGAGACATCAACGAAATTAATTTTGAAAAACCATTGGAAATACTGGCATATCAATATGATATTGTATGCAATGGAATAGAATTATCCTCGGGTGCGATTAGAAATCATATACCAAATTTAATGTATAAATTATTTGATGTTGCAGGTTACTCTAGATCTGAAGTTGATCAAAAATTTAGTGGAATGATAAATGCTTTAAGTTATGGTGCTCCACCTCATGGAGGAATTGCCCCAGGAATCGATAGAATAATTATGTTACTAGCAAACGAAAAAAATATTCGAGAAGTTACAATGTTCCCAATGAATCAAAACGCACAAGATTTAATGATGAATGCACCTTCTAGTGTAAGTGAAAATCAACTTAAAGAATTAAATTTATCTATAAAAAATAAAAAATAATTATTTTTTACCTTTAAGACTAATTTTAACATCTGATAAGTCTACCAGATTTTTTTTGTAATTATTCCTTACAAATCCTTTACTTGTAATATCTTTCACTATTTTTAGTAATTGATTTTGTTCATCAGAACCTTTTTCATCTGATGATAAAGCATCAAAATTACCTATTGAAGGCGTATGCGCTAAATCTTCTCTGTTCAGATAAGAAATTGCAAGTTCTCTAAATATATAATCTAAAATTGAAGAGGCACTTAAAATTCTGTCGTTACCATTAACCTTACCTGATGGCTCGAATTTAGTCCCAATAAATGCACTCACAAACTCGTCTAACGGGACTCCGTATTGAAGACCAAGTGAAACAGCGATAGCAAAATTATTCATTAAAGCTTTAACTAGCTCTCCCTCTTTACTTGTATCAATAAAGATTTCTCCGATTTTACCATCCTCATACTCACCAGTATGCAAATAAACTTTATGGTCACCAATAGTTGCTTTTTGAATATATCCTTTTCTTCTATCAGGCATGCTAAATCTTTTGCCAGAATTTTCAGATTTCGCAAAAGATTGAGAAACTATTTTTTCAACATTACTAGTTTTATTTTCATTTTGAGTAGGAACTAAATCAATTTTTTTATTTTGATCACCTTTTTTACTATTAGGATCAAGACTTTTCGTTTTTCGATTATCTAATTTTACATCAATAATTTCAAATTTCCCATCATCTCTTTTTTCAAGATTCTTTAGCTCAGTTTCATTGATGTCATCCAGATAATGATTTACCTTAAAAGTACACGTATAATAAGTTTCTACAAGATATTTTGCCATTTTTAATAATCCTTAAATTAAATTTGAAATTTGAATCTTTTTACTTATATACATTTACACATTATAGTCTAATTTAAATTATACAATTTAAAATTGAAATTATTAAGTTTTACATGTTGACATTCTTTAAAAAAATTTTCACTTGGTGGAATCGAGATACATTCGGTACTAGGATCAAAACTATATTATTTGGTAAGTTGATCGGATCAGATGAATATGGGAATAAATATTATCAAAGCAAAAAAGGAAAAAGATGGGTAATTTATGCAAATGAAATTGATGCATCAAAAATTCCAGTTGAATGGTATTCTTGGATACATTTTATGCCTAATAAAATTGAGAATATTCACAAATTAGAAAAACATGATTGGCAAAAACCTCACCAGCCAAATTTGACTGGTACCGACTCAGCTTATTATCCAAATAAGAACAACAAAGATGCAACTGAAAAAAAATATAAAAGTTGGAAATAAACTAAACTTATTTTTATTAATATATTTATTAGCATTATTTATAACATTCAAGACTAGTGCTGAAATTAATCTCGATGGAAATAAAACTGATATAAAAATATTAGATAAAATAAGTTCTAAAAATGAGTTGATAAAATTGGTAAATAATGAAGAATTTATTTATAAAGATTTAGCTATAAAAAGTATTAAATGTACTGACTCTAAATTTGATGATAATCCTGAGGTTAAGGCATATATCCAAGTAAGAGATTTAACAAAAAAAGATAGAAATAACGTTTTTGTTTTTAATGGTTGGATGTTCTCCTCAAGCCCCTCTATAGCACCTTTCGATCATCCTGTTTACGATATTTGGCTTATTAGCTGTTACTAAAGTATTTTATCTTTATCTAGCCAACTAACATTGAAATCAGAGTCGATAAACTTCTTATGATTTAGCAATTTTTTATGCAATGGAATTGTTGTAGTGATCCCCTCTATTACAAACTCATCCAAAGATCTATTCATCCTTTGAATAGCCTCTAATCTATTTCTACCATGGCAGATTAGCTTGCAAATCATGCTATCATAATAAGGAGTTACTTTATAACCTTGATATATTGCACCATCAACTCTAGTTCTGAAGCCCGATGGTTGATGACACATACCAATCAATCCAGGCGATGGTTGGAAATTTTTACTAGCATCCTCTGCATTTATTCTGCATTCTATAGCATGTCCTCTTGGATTTATATCACTTTGTTTTAAAGCTGTTTCTCCAGAAAACGCTATCCAAATTTGTTCTTTAATAATATCTATACCGGTTACCATTTCAGTAACAGGATGTTCAACTTGAACTCTTGTATTCATTTCAAGAAAATAAAATTTACCATCTTCATAAATAAATTCAACGGTTCCAGCACCCATATAGCCAATTTTTGATACCATATTTACAGTTTTTTCAAAAAGATCTATTCTTATCTCATCAGTTAAAACAGGGCTTGGTGTTTCCTCAATTAATTTTTGGTGTCTTCTTTGAACAGAACAATCTCTTTCATGAAGATGAACTGTTCTATTTTTTCCAGCTAAAATTTGAACTTCAATGTGCCTCGGATTTTGAAAAAATTTTTCTATATACACTTCATCATTTCCAAAATATTTTTGAGCTTCAGATTTTGCAGTAGAAAACAACGTTTCGAATTCATCCTCTTTATAAACAATTTTCATACCTTTTCCACCACCACCGCCTGATGCTTTAATCAAAATAGGAAAACCAATTTTTTTACACAATTCTTTAGCCTCTTTAACATCTCTAACTCCACCCTCAGACCCCTCAATTACTGGTAAACCGTTTTCTTTTGCAATTTTTTTTGCCTGTATTTTATCTCCCATCATTTCTATAAGTTTTGAGGATGCACCTATGAATTTAATATTATTCTCTTCAAGAACTTTTACAAAATTTGCATTTTCTGAGAGAAAACCATAACCAGGATGCACAGCTTCAGCATTAGTGATTTCTATTGCAGATAATAGGGCTGGAATATTTAAATAACTATTTGCTGGTTGGTGAGAACCTATACAAACACTTTCATCTGCCATTCTTACATGCATACTCTCTTTATCTACATCAGAATGAACAGCTACAGTTGAAATTCCCCATTCTTTACAGGCCCTTATAATTCTAACCGCAATTTCTCCACGGTTAGCTATCAAAATTTTTTTAAACATTAATCAAGAATTAATAAATTTTGACCAAATTCTACAGCTTGGCCGTCTTCGACACAAATTTCTTTTACAACTCCATCTGCAGTTGATGGTACATGGTTCATAGTCTTCATAGCCTCAACGATCATTACTGTGTCACCTTTTTTAATTTTTTTCCCAACCTCGACAAATTTTTTTGCACCAGGTTCAGGAGCATGATATGCTGTTCCTATAATTGGGGATTTAACCTCAATTCCAGTTTTAGTTTTCTCTGACAAATTATTATTTGAAAAATTTATTTCAGTTTTTGGACTTGGAATATTTTGATTATTTACTGAGATATTATTTTTAGAAACTTTAATTTTAGTATCTTTCTCAGTATATTCTAGCTCAGTAAGATTAAACTCTTCTAAATAGTCACTAAGTTCTTTAATGATCTTTTTATTAATTTTCATTTAATAACAGCTTTTGCATTGAAATTATGGCTAAAATATAACCATCAGCACCTAAACCAAAAATACCTCCTGTAACTACGTCGCTTATCAAAGATTTATGTCTAAATTCCTCACGTTTATATATATTTGAAATATGCAACTCAATGATTGGTCTTTTAAAAATGCTTAATGCATCCCTAATAGCTACAGAGGTATGCGTGAAAGCTGCAGCATTGATTATAATTCCATCAAAATTTTTTCTAGAGTTTTGTATCAAGTTAACTATCTCACCCTCAACATTTGATTGAGTAAAATCAGCTACTAAACCTAATTCTTTCGACTTATTTAAACAAATTTCTTTTAATTCTTCAAATGTAGTAGATCCATATTGTGATTGTTCTCTTTCACCTAATAGATTAAGATTTGGACCATTAATTATAATTATCTTATTGTTCATTTAACATTTATATACGATGAAAAAAAAAATAAAAATAAAAATAAACGGTAAAATAAATAAAATTGACGATAAAACTAAATTATCTGACTTAGTTAAAAATTTAAAAGTCCCTTTGAAAAAAGTTGCAATTGAATTAAATAAAGAAATAGTGGATAAAAAAAATCTAAATAAAATCAATTTAAAAGTTAATGATAAAATTGAAATTGTTCACTTTATTGGAGGTGGTTAGTTCTGAAAAAAGATAGTCTTATAATTTCAAAGAAAAAATTTAATTCGAGATTAATTGTTGGCACCGGCAAATATAAAAGTATGACTGAATGTGCCAAGGCAATAAAAATATCTGGTGCTGATATTGTTACTGTTGCTGTTAGAAGAGTAAATATTACTAATAGAAAGAAACCCTTATTAATGGATTATATAGATCCAAAAAAAATAACTTACTTACCTAATACTGCTGGCTGTTTTAATTCAAATGAAGCATTAAGAACACTTAGGCTTGCAAGAGAGATAGGAGGGTGGAAACTGGTAAAGCTTGAGGTTTTAGGTGATAAAAAAAATCTTTTTCCAGAAATGATAGAAACTCTCAAATCTACAGAAATTTTGACTAAAGAAGGTTTTAAGGTTATGGTTTATTGTAACGATGATCCTTTAATGGCAAAAAGGTTAGAAAATGCAGGAGCCTCAGCTATAATGCCTCTTGCAGCACCAATAGGATCTGGTTTAGGCATTTTAAACAAAATCAATATTCAAATCATAAGAAATCAAACCAAATTACCCTTAATAATAGATGCTGGTTTAGGACAGGCGTCAGATGCAACAATTGCAATGGAGCTAGGTTGTGATGGCGTTCTAGTTAATACTGCAATTGCAAAAGCAAAAAAACCATTTAAAATGGCAGAAGCTTTTAAAAATGCAGTTATTGCTGGAAGACAATCTTTTTTATCTGGAAGAATTGAGAAAAAATTAATGGGAAGTGCCTCATCCCCAAAAAAAGGGATTATTTAGTTTTTTTATAAAAATTTCTTTTTCTGTAAGTTTTTTTTCTTTTTTTTATATCAATTATTTTTTTATCTTTGGTTAAATCATCGAGATTTTTAAGCTTTTCAAAATATTCTATTAATTCAATTGTTTTTTTTGACTTGTTCTTTATGTCAATAATATATTCTGGTATAATTAAATTGTTATCTGAGATAATATCTATCTTAATTTTATTTTTTTTTTCAAAATAAGTTAAATTCTCAATAAAGTTTTCCTTTAAGAATGCTGAAATTTTTTCGCACACTCTTAGCTCTACAAATTTAGCTTTATTCAGGACAGCTTTTAATTCAACCAATTTTAATATTTTTTGAGCAAACGACTCATCTGTTAAAGCAACTTTCCATTTAACAGCACTTTCTCTAAGTCTTTGTCTTGACATTTCTAATAATCCAAAATTACTAATTCTTCCAATTTGAATTCTTGCTCTGTCAGATCTACATTTTTCTTTCAGTCTTCTTTCAACCATTTTTCTATTTCCATAACTCAACATATCTATAAAGTCGATAATAATAAGCCCTGAGAGGTCCCTAATTTTAATCTGTCTTGCAATCTCTTCTGCTGCTTCTAAATTTGTGTCTAAGGCCGTGCTTTCAACATTTTTTTGTTTGATTGAACTTCCTGAGTTGATATCAATTGAAACTAAAGCCTCAGTTGGGTTTATTACTAAATACCCACCAGAACTTAATTTAATTTCGGTGTCAAATATTTGATTTAATTTTTGTTCTATACCCTCCTCAAAAAATAGTGGAGTTTTTCCTCTATACTTTTTAATTTTTTTAACTTGTGAAGGCATAAGCATCTTCATAAAATTTTGTGCTTTTTTATATCCTTCGTTTCCCTCTATTACGATACTTTTAGTATTTTCATCGTACATATCCCTTAGGGTTCTACTTATGATCTCACTTTCTTGATGAATTAGCGAGGGTGCAATTGCATTAATCGCATTATCTTTAATTTGGTTCCAGGATTTGATGAGAGTTTCTAAGTCGTGGTTAATCTCATTTTTAGTCTTATTGCTACCTGCAGTTCTTACGATCAATCCCATCTCTTTAGGTATTTCAATATCATTTAAAATTGACCTTATTTTTTTTCTATCTGCTGGATTAAAAATTTTTCTCGATATACCACCTCCTTTAGGCGTATTTGGCATTAAAACAATATATTTACCTGCAATAGAAATAAAAGTACTTAGTGCAGCACCTTTTTGACCTCTTTCATCTTTAATTACTTGAACAAGTATTACCTGATTTGGCTTGATAACCTCTTGAATTTTATATCTTTTGAGTTTATTTTTATTTTGAAATTTTTTTTCTTTATCGTCTAAATCTTTTTCTTTATCTTCAATTTCTTTTTTTTTTATTTCAATAGGATCATCAACTTCTAATTTACCCTCAGCTAAATTTTCTTCTTCTTTTTCCTCTACCTTTTTTGATAATTCTTCTCTTAATTTTTCTTCCTCTTTTTTTATTTTTTCAAGGTCACTTTGTGGAATTTGATAATAATCTGATTGGATATCATTAAAAGATAAGAAACCATGGCGTTCTCTTCCAAAATCAACAAATGCAGCTTGTAAGGATGGTTCAATTCTACTAACTTTACCAAGATAAATATTATTTTTTATGAGGTTATTTTTTGAACCTTCATATTCGTAGTCTTCAATATTATCTTTAGATTTAAGAACAACTCTAGTTTCATTAGGATGCGAAGCATCGATATATAAATTTTTTTCCATAATTTAAAGTTTAAGTGTTTCATTAAGTATTAATTTTTTTATAAATTTTGTTTAATAATAATGCCTTATCTTTAACAAATTCCTATATATAATTAAATCAAAATGACAAAGATGTTCAAAAATATTTTATTTCTATTATTAAGCATTTCCTTATTAACTATAATTGCTATTTTTAGCATTTTATGGACTTTTTCTAATAATATCCCTGATTATAAATTTCTTAAAAATTATAAGCCACCTGTATCAAGCAAAATGTATTCTGGAGATGGGGATTTAGTTGCTGATTTTTCCAAAGAAAAAAGGATTTTTGTTCCTTACAGCGCGATTCCCCCAAATGTTATTAATGCCTTTTTGTCTGCTGAAGACAAAAACTTTTTTACTCATCCTGGTGTTGATGCAAAAGGTGTTCTTAGAGCAACATTCAATAACATCACCAATATCATGACTTCAAAAAGACTTGAGGGCGCTTCTACAATTACTCAACAGGTTGCAAAAAACTTTTTATTAACCAATGAAGTTAGCATAAACAGAAAAATTAAAGAGGCAATTTTAGCGTTTAGAATAGAAAGAGCTTTAAATAAAGAGAGAATTTTAGAATTATATCTTAACCAAATATATTTAGGTAGTGGAGCATATGGTGTTGCTGCTGCAAGTTTGGAATATTTTGATAAGTCAATTAAAGAACTAAATTATGCCGAAGCAGCATTGTTAGCAGCTTTACCAAAAGCACCCAGTAAATATAATCCTTATAACAACATTGATTTAGCAAAATTTAGAAGAGATCTAGTTCTAAAAAATTTGAGTCAAAATGGATTTTTAACTCCTGAGAAATATATGGAGTATAAAAATCAAAATATAAACTTGAAAAAAAAGAAAAAAATTTATTTAGAGGATGCACAGTATTACATTGAAGATGTTAGAAAAAATATAATAGATAAACTTACTTATGAGAAAGTTTACAAACAAGGATACAATATTAATACACCAATAAATTTAAACCTTCAAAAAATTGCAACCGAATCATTAAGAAATGGTCTAGTTGCTTATGATCAAAGGAAAGGATGGCGTGGACCAATTACCAACCTCAAAAATGATGACAATTGGCATCTGAATGTAGATAAGGAATATAAATTAGAGAATTCTATCGATTGGGAAATAGCAATCGTTAAAGAAATAGGTCAATTCAAAACAAAAATCGAAACAATTAAAAAATTAAGTGGTTACATAAATTACAATGAAATCTCATGGACTAAAAAAGAGTTTGAAGATTTATTCAAAATTGGTGATTTAATTTATGTTAAGAAAGTTAAAGACACTTCTTATAGTTTAAAACAACTTCCAAAAATAAATGGCGGTATAGTTGTAATGGATCCTTATACTGGACGTGTTTTAGCTTTGAGTGGAGGATTTAGTTTCAAATCAAGTGAATTCAATAGAGCTACACAAGCACTACGACAACCTGGCTCAGCTTTTAAACCATTTGTATACGCATTAGCACTAGAAAATAAATATACTCCATCATCATTAGTACTTGATGCACCTTTAGTTTTAGATCAAGGGGTTGATTTAAAAAAATGGAAACCAGAAAATTATGGTAAAAAGTTTTATGGACCCTCTACTCTTAGAGTTGGACTTGAAAAATCAAGAAACTTAATGACTGTAAGAATTGCACAAAACTTAGGTGTAGATAAAGTAGCAAAATTTTCTAAAAAATTAAAAATATACGACGACCCTGAAGAACTACTATCAATTTCCTTAGGATCAGCTGAAACAACTCTTTTAAGTTTGACTTCAGCATATTCATCTTTTGTAAATGGTGGAAAATTAATAAGCCCTATCATAATAGATAGAATTCAAGATAGTGAAGGTAATACAATAATTAATAATGAAAATAGAAAATGTATGAATTGTGATAAAATTTCATTTACTGGAAAAGACTATCCTAAAATTGAAGATAATTATGATCAAGTAATGTCCGAGCAAACGGCTTATCAAGTTACAACTTTATTAGAGGGAGTTATAAAAAGAGGAACTGGTAAAAAATTAAGAGATTTACAACTAAACTTGGCCGGAAAAACTGGAACCACTAATGAAAACACTGATGCATGGTTTATTGGCTTTACGTCAAATTTAGTGATTGGAGTATATGTTGGAATGGACAATCCTAAACCATTAGGTAAATTTGAAACAGGATCAAAAGCAGCATTACCAATTTTTAGAGAATTTATTGAAAAATCAGTTAAAAAATCTGAAGCGAGGCCATTTAAGGTACCTAAAAATATGACGCTAATGGTAGTTGATCCGTTAACTGGAGAAAAGGCTAAATTTAATTCAAAAAATACAATTATTGAAGCTTATAAAAGTAAAAATGTTTTAAATGGAAAAGTATTGTATTCTGATAATAATAGAATCGATACAAATAATATATTAAAGTTTTATTAATGGACGATAAATATTTAGATCTTAAAAAAGAAATCGAAAAAATTAACCACAGAGTTAAGGAGTATCTTTGAAAAAAATAAGATTTACTCAAAACTGGATGATCTAGAAAAAAAAATGCTTGGTGCCAATTTTTGGCAAGATAAGTCAGATTCTCAAAAAACCATTAAAGAAAAAAAACTTTTTGAAGATTTAGTAAATTCATTCAAAGACTCAACTACTCAACTTAAAGATTTAGATGACCTTTATACCTTGGCCACAGATGAGAATAATCTTAATGTGAAAAAAGAAGTTATAGAAAATATTAGAGAATTGAGATCAAAAGTTAAGAAGAATGAAATAAAATGTTTTTTATCTAAGGAGGCAGACTCATTTGATTGCTATGTGGAAATTCATGCTGGTGCTGGTGGTACAGAAAGTCAAGATTGGGCTAATATGTTGAGAAGAATGTATATGAAGTGGTCAGATGGTAAGAATTATAAGTGTAATTTAATAAGTGAACACAAAGGTGAAGAAGCAGGAATTAAATCTTCAACTATTAAAATTGAGGGGGATTATGTGTTTGGTTGGCTAAAAAAAGAGTCTGGAATTCACCGACTTGTAAGAATATCTCCCTTTGATTCTGGAGCAAGAAGACACACGAGCTTTGCAAGTATTTGGGTTTATCCAGTTGTCGATGAAAACTTGAATATAGAAATACTAGATAAGGACTTAAGAATTGACACTTATCGTTCCAGTGGCGCTGGTGGACAACATGTTAACACAACTGATAGTGCTGTTAGAATAACTCATATCCCATCAAAAATAGTCGTACAATGTCAAAACGAGAGGTCTCAACATAAAAATAAAGAAACCTGTATGAATATGCTCAGAGCAAGACTTTACGATTTTGAAATGAAAAAAAAAGATGAAGAAAATCAAAGTAATGAAGCTTCTAAATCTGAAATAGGGTGGGGTCATCAAATTAGATCATATGTACTTCAACCATACAGATTAGTTAAGGACAATAGGACAAACTTCGAAAGCACAAGACCAGATAAAGTTTTAGATGGTGACATTGATGTTTTTTTAGAGAAATCTTTGTATCAAATTAAATGAAAAAAATAATTTTTAGATTTTTAATCTTTATATCATTATTAATCTTTGGTTTTATTACTTACTTAAGCACTATTGGCATAAAAACGAAAGCTTTTAACGATCAAATAGTTAAAGAAGTTAAAAAAATTAACAATCAATTAGAATTAGAGTTGGATAAAATTAGTATCATTTTAGACCCTTTTAAATTCAAATTAGTTTTAAAAACGATTGGAGCAAATCTTAAGAATAAAAACAAATTAATTAAACTAGAAAGTGTTAAATCTAATATTGATATAAAGACATTTATAAATAAAAAATTTTCGTTATCTGAGTTAGATATCAATACAAGGACTATAGAAATAAAAAACTTAATTTCATTTGTAAGAACAATTGAAGATAATCCACAAATATTCATATTAGAAAAGTTGGTTAAAAAGGGATATTTGATAGCAGATATAAATCTTAAATTTGATCAAAAAGGTAATATCAAAGATAATTTTATTATAAAAGGATTTGTAAAAGATGGTGAAGTAAAACCTTTTAAAAAAATAGACTTATCAAAAATAAATTTTATTTTTACTATTCAAAATAACGAATTTGAATTTAAAGATATTAATTTATCATATGATAAAAATGATTTGAAGTTTCCTGAGTTAATTTTAATTAAACAAAAAAATGAATTTCTAATATCAGGTAAAAACAAGAATAAAAATTTATTTTTAGATGATAAAAAAATTAATCAATTATTTAATAACGACCTT
Source organism: uncultured Pelagibacteraceae bacterium (assembly GCA_902541825.1). GTDB lineage: Bacteria > Pseudomonadota > Alphaproteobacteria > Pelagibacterales > Pelagibacteraceae > Pelagibacter. The sequence goes on from CACBRY010000004.1 coordinate 33,344, forward strand.
TCCAATATAAAGTTTAAGTCTGCTGAGTTCGATTTAGAAAATACTTTTTCATTTAAAATAAATGATAAATACAAGATAGATGATTTAAAGATAAATTCTTTAATGAATTTAAAAAGTTCTAAAATTGTAAGCTCAAAAAATTTGAAAAAGTTTTTTCCAGAATTAAATGAGATAATTGAGTTATCAGATCATCAAATACAAATTGAATATAAAAAAGATCTACTAAGTATAATTGGCAATGGAAATATTTTAATCCAAAAAGAAGAAGATAATATTAATTATAATTTTACGAAATCAAAAGCAAACCTAAAATTTGACACTTCATTAGAAATCAAAAAAAATCCATTTCATCTTAATTTTTTGAATTATAAAAAAGATAAGGATGGTAAATTAAGAATTGTTATTCTCGGAATTAAAAATCTTTTATCTAATGAAATCAATTTAAAAGATATCTCAATAAAAGAAAAAAATAATAAATTTGAATTCAAAAATTTATTTTTATCAAATAAATATAAAATCAAATCTATAAGCAAGGTGAATTTGGATTATTTTGATAATGACTTATTAAAAAATGAGTTATTTATCAAAAAAAAAGATAAAGATTATTTATTAGATTCTAAGAGTTTTAATGCTACTAAAATTATAGATGATTTATTGAAAGATGATAAAAATTCAGAAAGTGAAAAAATTTTTTCTAAAAATTTTAGATTAAATATCAAAATTAAAGAAGCATTTCTTGATAAAAATCATCTAATAGAAAATTTAAATGGATATCTAAAATTCAAGGACAGTGAAGTAATTGATGCTAATTTACTAGGAGATTTTTCCAATAATAAGAGGATTAATTTCACCATTAGATCTACTTCAAACGAAAAAATTACTACTCTGTATTCTGATTTAGCTAAGCCTTTTGTGAATAGATACAAATTTATAAAAGGTTTTGAAGAAGGAAATTTAAATTTTCATTCTATTAAACAAAACAATGTTTCTAATTCAAAATTAATAATAGATAATTTTAAAGTCCAAGAGGTGCCAGCTTTAGCAAAATTGTTAACATTAGCATCTCTTCAAGGTATCGCTGACCTATTAACTGGTGAGGGAATAAGATTTACAGATTTTGAGATGAAATTTTCAAACAAGGATGATTTGATGAAAATAGAAGAACTATATGCCATCGGCCCAGCAATTTCTTTATTAATGGAAGGGTACGTCGAAAGTGATGATTTAATTAGTCTCAGAGGAACATTGGTACCAGCAACAACAATTAATAGAACTATATCCTCAATTCCTCTCCTTGGAGATATTTTAGTTGGAAAGAAAGTTGGAGAGGGTGTTTTTGGTGTAAGCTTTAAAATTAAAGGTCCACCAAAAAAATTAAAAACAACTGTAAATCCTGTTAAAACGCTTACACCAAGATTCATTACTAGAACTCTTGAAAAAATAAAAAAAAATTAGCTTATTTCAACTTTGATATGTCTTTTTTTCCCCAAGGATAGTTTAATTGTGTCATTTTCAAATAATTTTTCACTGATTATTAGTTTTTCATCATTGATAACTTGATTATTAATTTTTACACCACTACCTTTAATTAATCTTCTTATCTCGCTTTTAGATTTTTCTAACTTTGAAAGAATTATTAGATCAATAATAGTTAACTTGTCATTCAATTGATTTTTTTTAATCACAATAGAAGGTAATGCAGAGCCAATTGAATTTTCCGAAAAAGTTTTTTTTGCTGTTTCTTCACTTTTTTTTGCTTCTTGTTCACCATGAAGCATAGAAGTGGTTTGATTTGCTAAAACAATTTTTTGTTCATTGATATTTTTTTCTTCAATTTTTTCTATTTCATCAATAGTTAAATCTGTGAAAAATTTCATGAATTTCGATACATCTCTATCATCTATATTTCTCCAAAATTGCCAATAATCGTATGGTGAGAAAAATTTTTCATCTAACCATATTGCTCCACTTTCAGTTTTTCCCATTTTAGCACCTGTCGCTAACGTGATTAAAGGAGTAGTTAAACCATATGTTTGTTGATTAGAATATCTTTTTACTAAATCTACACCATTCACGATATTTCCCCATTGATCAGATCCACCGATTTGCAATGCACAATTTTCTTTTTTATTAAGTTCTAAAAAATCGTAAGCTTGTAAAATCATATAATTAAATTCCATATAACTCAGAGATTGTTCTCTATCCAATCTTGTTTTTACACTTTCAAATGTTAACATTTTATTTATCGTAAAATGTTTTCCAATATCTCTCAAAAAAGAGATATAATTTAAATCTTTTAGCCACTCATAATTATTAACAAATATTGGTTTTACATTTTTATCACTTGTATCTAAAAATTTTTTTAAAATTCTTTCAATATTTTTAGAATTTTTTTCAATTTCATCTTCACTTAAAATTTTTCGTGTTTTATCTTTACCAGATGGGTCTCCAATTCTTGTGGTTCCTCCGCCTAACAATACAATTGGTTGGTGTCCATGTTTTTGGAGCATTCGTAAACACATAATTTGTAGAAGACTTCCAACGTGTAAACTTTCAGCTGTACAATCAAAACCAATGTAGGCTTTAATCTTTTTTTTATCTAATAAAGAAGATAACTCATTTTCATCAGTACATTGATAAAAGTAGCCTCTATCTTTAAATTCTTTTAAAAATTTATTCATAAGCGTATAATTCTACAATATACAAATTTTGTTAAAAAAAAATAATAATGAAAAAAAAGATATTCACCTCAATAGGTTTGATGAGCGGTACATCAATGGATGGAGTGGATTTGTCTGTTATAAAATCTGATGGTAATGATCAATTTTCCAGTATTTATGATATTTATAAAGAGTTTGATGATGGACTTTACAAGCAATTAATTAGTTTAAGAGATAAAATTAGTAATTTTAAAGATTTAAAAACTCATTCTAAAGAGATTAATGATGTAGAAAAAAAATTTACATTATTCAACAGTCATTTAATTAAAGAGGTAATTGGAGATATTAATGAAGATATTGATTTAATAGGTTTCCACGGTCAAACAGTGTTTCATGACCCAAAAATTCAAATTTCAAAGCAATTAGGTGATGGAAGACTTTTATCTAGTTTATTAAAAAAAATTGTAATCAATAATTTTAGACAAAATGATTTGAGTCACGGAGGCCAGGGTGCTCCACTTACACCAATATTTCATAGTTTGATTTCAAAAATTATCCAAAAAAATTTTAAACTTAAATTGCCAATTAATATTATTAATATTGGAGGTATTACAAATATTACTCAAATCAAGGAGGATCTCAATAACTCTATAAACTTTTTTGCTTATGATATAGGACCTGGAAACTGTTTGATAGATGACTGGGTAAGAAATAATAAAGATCTAAAATTTGATAAAGATGGAAAGTATGCAAATATCGGAAAAGTTGATGATCTAATTTTAAATCAAGCAATAGATAACTTTGAGTTTAAATCTTACGAAACTTCGTTGGATGTAAAAGATTTTGATACATCATTTGTAAAAGGTTTGTCATTTGAGGACGGGTGTGCGACTTTAACAAAATTTACTGCATATTTGATTGCTGATGGTTTGAGAAAAATAGATAAACAAAATAATATTAATCCACATCATTATATAATTTGTGGAGGTGGAAGAAAAAATAAATCTTTGATGCAATCGATTGAAAATTATTTGGTAAACAAGAATATAATTATAAAAGATATAGATGATTATAATTTTGATGGTAATTTTATCGAGTCCCAAGCTTTTGCATATCTAGCTATAAGATCATATTTAAAATTACCAATCTCATTTCCAAGCACAACAAGAAGTAAAAAAACTATTTCAGGTGGTGATATTTTACAAAACTTTTAATAAAGCGCAGTTTCTTTTTTAATATACTTATTCAAACATTTATTTAATTCAGACTCACTTTTTGTAAAAAAATGATTTGCTTCAGAAATAGTTTGAAATTCTACTTTTATTCCTTTTTGTGCGCTAAGTTTATTATCTAAATCTTTAATAAATTCAAAAGGCACTAATTCATCTTTTTTTCCATAAATCATTAAACCAGATGATGGACAAGGTGATAAAAAAGAAAAATCATAAACATTTGGTTGTGGTGAAATTGCAATAAATCTATTTATCTCAGGTCTTCTCATTAATAACTGCATTGCAATTAAAGAACCAAAAGAAAATCCTGATACCCAACATTGTGAATTGTCAAAATTTTCTCTTTCTAACCAATCTAGTGCAGCTGCAGCATCTGCTAATTCTCCTTGTCCATTATCAAATTCTCCGTCACTTTTACCAACACCTCTAAAGTTTACTCGACATACAGAAAAATCATTCTCCATAAAAGCATGAAAAGTTTCTACAACAACTTTATTATTCATTGTTCCTCCATATTGAGGATGAGGTTGTAATACTAAAGCGATAGGTGAAGTACTTTTTTTACTTTTAAAATATTTTGCTTCGAGTCTTCCCGCAGGACCAGGAATGAATATTTCTAAAATTTTATTATCCATAATTGATATTGATAATTATTCTCAAAAAAAAATTACGTTTAACACATGTACGTGACAAAATGTTAGTGTTTTTTTTTGTTAGATACTTGACTATTTTAGTCGGGTTTATATATACCCCTGTAAAATAAAGGTTTTATGAAATTAACATCTAAAGGCAGATATGCGGTAATGGCTTTAGTGGATCTGGCAAGATTTAATAATATTAACCCGGTATCTCTAAGAGACATTTCGCTTAGACAAGGTATTTCGCTTGATTACTTAGAGCAAATTTTTTCTAAACTTAGAAAAAAAGAGATTGTTCAAAGTGTTAGAGGAAATCAAGGTGGCTACGTTTTAAATAAAAAAGCTAAAGAGATCAAACTTACAAATATTTTTGATGCTGTTGATGAAAAAGTTAAAACTGTTCAATGTAAAAAAGAGTCTAAAAAAGGGTGTAACGGTAAATCTACAAAATGTTTAACTCATAACTTATGGGATGAACTTGAAAATCATATTAATGATTTTTTTGAAAAAAAGAGTCTAGAAGATCTTGTTCAAGATAACACCGAGAGAAGAATTTAAAATGGATACTAGAGAAAAAGATATAGAAAAGTTAAAAGATTATAAATACGGTTTTACAACTGATATTGAAAATATAAAAGCTCCAAAAGGCTTAAACGAAGAAGTTATTAAGTTTATTTCTAATATCAAAAAAGAACCGCAATGGATGTTAGACTTTAGATTAAAGGCTTATGAGCGATTAAAACTTTTAAAAGAGCCTAACTGGCAAAAACCAAAATACCCAAAAATTGATTATCAAGATTTATATTACTATTCAGCACCAAAAAGCATGAAGGATAAGCCAAAAAGTTTAGATGAGCTTGATCCAAAACTTTTAGAGACATATAAAAAACTTGGAATTCCATTACAAGAACAAGCAAGATTAAATGGAATTGCTGTAGATGCTGTATTCGACTCCGTCTCGGTTGCTACTACTTTTAAAGGTGAGCTGACTAAACATGGAATAATTTTTTGTTCAATGTCAGAGGCAATTCAAAAACATCCTGATCTTGTTAAAAAATATTTAGGTACAGTTATACCAGTAACAGATCATTTCTTTGCCACACTAAACTCTGCTGTTTTTACAGATGGATCATTCGTCTATATTCCCGAAGGTGTTAAGTGTCCTATGGAACTATCAACTTATTTCAGAATTAATGCATCAGAGACAGGACAGTTTGAAAGAACGTTAATTATTGCTGATAAAGGAAGTTACGTGAGTTACCTTGAAGGATGCACTGCTCCCATGAGAGATGAAAATCAATTACACGCAGCAAATGTCGAGTTGATTGCTTTAGACGATGCAGAAATAAAATATTCAACAGTACAAAATTGGTATCCTGGTGATGAAAATGGCAAAGGAGGAATTTATAACTTTGTAACTAAAAGAGGATTGTGTAAAGGTAATAATTCTAAGATTTCTTGGACTCAAGTTGAAACAGGTTCAGCTATAACCTGGAAATACCCAAGCTGTATTTTGAAAGGTGATAATTCAATTGGTGAGTTTTATTCTATAGCAATTACTAATAATCATCAAAAGGCAGACACTGGAACAAAGATGATTCATTTAGGAAAAAATACTAAAAGTAAAATTATTTCAAAAGGAATAAGTGCTGGATTCTCTGATATGACTTATAGAGGTTTAGTAGATATTAATTCAAAAGCTAAAAACTCTAATAACTATACACAATGTGACTCTTTATTAATGGGAAATAAATGTGGTGCACATACAGTTCCATATATTAAAAACAAAAATTTTGATTCAAATATTGCACATGAAGCTACGACATCAAAAATAAGCGAAGATCAATTACATTATTGCCAACAAAGAGGGCTTAATCCTGAGGAGGCTGTGGGATTGATTGTTAATGGTTTTTGTAAGGAAGTATTACAACAATTACCAATGGAGTTTGCAGTTGAGGCCCAGAAACTTGTAGGTATTAGCTTAGAGGGGAGTGTTGGTTAATGCTTAAAATAAGTAATTTAAACGCAAATGTTGAAAATAAATCAATTTTAAAGGGTTTTTCGTTGAATATAAATCCTGGCGAAGTTCACGCAATTATGGGTCCAAACGGATCAGGAAAAAGCACATTATCTAATATTCTCTCAGGAAAAAAAGGTTATCAGGTTTCAGGCGAAATCCTATTTGAAAATAAAAATTTATTTGATCTTGAAACCGAAGAAAGAGCGCACAAAGGAATATTTTTGGCTTTCCAGTACCCATTAGAAATTCCAGGTGTTAATACAAATATCTTTTTAAAAACATCTTTAAATGCAATTAGAAAAGCAAGAGGTGAAAAAGAATTAGATGCAATTGAATTTTTAAAGCTTGTTAAAGAGAAAGCTAAAGAATTAAAATTTGACGAAGAAAAACTAAATAGACAATTAAATGTTGGATTTTCAGGTGGAGAAAAAAAGAAAAATGAAATTCTACAAATGTCTATGTTAGCCCCAAAATTATCCATTTTAGATGAGACAGACTCAGGCTTAGATATAGATGCACTTAAAATAGTAGCAGATGGAGTTAATACTTTAAGAAATAAGGATAATTCTTTTTTAATAATAACCCATTATCAAAGATTATTAGATTACATTAAACCTGATTTTGTTCACGTTTTAATGAATGGAAAGATAATAAGATCTGGTGGTCCAGAATTAGCAATCGAATTAGAAAAAAAAGGATACGAAAGTTTTAATTAAATGAGCGAGCGATTACAGTCAGACTTTGATAAATTAGTAAAAACTTCAAAATTTTCTAATGAAGAAATTCAATTTAAAAAAAATTTTTTAAATAATTTCATAAAAAAGGGTTTTCCAAATAGAAAGCAAGAAGATTGGAAATTTTTAGATATTAGCCAGATCATCAAAAAAAATATTAGCGATTTAAGTTATTTCAATGATTATTCACAATCTAATAAAATCGATCCATCAATTTTTATTGATGGATTGGAGCATAATAAAATTATTTTTACAAATGGAAGGATCGAAAAAATTGATTTTAACTTCGAAGACCAAAATAAAATTGAAATAATTGATAAAACTAAAAAAGATATATCATTTGATTATGAAAATTCATTAATTGATTTGAACAGCGCATTTACCGACAAAGTTTTTAAAATTTTAATTAAAAAAAATTATTCTCTAAAAAAACCTTTGATAATTTATCATTCAACAAATGATAAAATAAAGTCAACTAATATCAATTTGAGATTAGATTTTGAATTAGGTGAAAATAGTTGTTTAAAGCTTATTGATTATTTTGCTAATAACACAGCGAAAAACTTTATAAATATTTTTTACAACTTTAATTTAGAAAAAGACTCAATTCTTAAAAACTATAAAATTGATAAATTTATTAATAATAATTTAAAATACTCTTTTAACAATATTGAACAGGATAATAACAGTGTCTCAGAAACATTTATATTATCTGCTGGTTCAGATTATTTTAAAAATGAGATTAATTGTAATTTAAATGGTGAGTATTCATCAGCATTTATTAATGGTATTTTTTCCTTAAAGGAAAATCAACAACACGAAATTAGAACTACAATCAATCATTTAGTGGAAAACACAAAAAGTTATCAGCTTATAAAAAGTGTTCTTGGAAAAAATTCAAAATCTGCATATCAAGGAAGAATATTTGTAAATTCAAAAGCTCAAAAAACTGATGGATATCAATTGAGTAAAGCAATACTGCTCGATGAAACATCAGAGTTTAATGCAAAACCAGAATTAGAAATTTATGCTGATGACGTAAAATGTTCTCACGGATCAGCATCTGGTAGCTTAAATGAAAATTCAATTTTTTACTTAATGTCTCGTGGTTTGAATTATCAACAGTCAAAAGAACTTCTAATTAATGGGTTTTTAATGGATGTTGTTGAAAAGATTACAGACGTAGAAATAAAAAACTTAATTACAAATATTATTGGATTAAAACAATGAACATAAATAACATTAGAAAAGAGTTTCCAATTTTTGATGAAAAAATTCAGAACAATGATTTAGTTTACCTAGATAGCGCTAATTCATCTCAAAAACCTAAGGTAGTTTTAGATAGGATAAATGATTTTTACTCTAAACAGTTTTCAAATGTAGGCAGAAGCATACATTATTTAGCTGTTGCAGCTACTAATTTGTATGAAAATACAAGAACTTCTGTCCAAAAATATATAAATGCAAAAGATAAAAATGAAATTGTATTTACTAAAGGTGCTACAGAAGCTTTAAATTTGGTCGCTAACACTTTAGGTCAAGCTATCTTGGAGCCAAATGATGAAATTTTAATTACAGAACTAGAACATCACTCAAATTATGTTCCATGGCATTTTTTAAGAAAATCCAAAAATATAAAAATAAAGTTTGCAGAGATAAATGAAGACGGAGATATTCCGATTGAGAATATAGAAAAAGAAATTACAGATAAAACTAAAGTAATAGCAATAACTCATTTATCCAATGTCACTGGTGCAGTTTTACCAATCAAAGAGATAACCCAATTAGCACATTCAAAGGGCATAGTTGTTGTAGTAGATGGATGTCAGGGAGGACCACATTTAAAATTAGATATGCAAGACCTCGATTGTGATTTTTATGCAATATCATGTCATAAAATGTATGGCCCGACTGGACTTGGAGTTTTGTATGGAAAAAGGAAATGGTTAGAGCAACTTCCACCATATCAAGGAGGTGGGGGAATGATAAATGAAGTTAAAAAAGATAGAATTTCTTATGGAGAACTTCCTAACAAGTATGAAGCTGGAACAATGGCTACAGCTCAAGTCATCGCGTTTGATCAATCAATAAAATTTTTAGAAAGTATTGGAATTGAAAATATAATTCAACATGAGAAAGAATTAATAGAATACGGCCAAGAAATTTTAAAAAAGAATAATTCTGTGAAACTAATTGGAAATCCAAAAGAGCGAGGTGGAGTTCTATCTTTTACGGTAGAAGGAGTTCATCCACATGACATTGCAACTATTCTGGATGAAACTGGAGTTGCTATAAGAGCGGGTCATCATTGTTGTCAAATACTTCATGACAAATTAGGTATACCTGCAAGTGCGCGAGCATCATTAGGAGTTTATAACACTAAAGATGATTTAGATAAGTTAAATGAGGGTATTAATAATTGTAAAAAAATTTTTGATTTAAAATGAACTTAAAAGAATTATATCAAGAAATAATTTTAGAGCATGGAAAGAACCCTCGAAATTTGGGTAAAACAGAAAATTTTAACAAGGATGCAAAAGGCAATAATCCATTATGTGGAGATAATGTACATGTATATCTTAAATTAAATGAACAAAGAAAAGTAGAGGATATTTCTTTTGAGGGAAGTGGATGTGCAATATCAATGGCATCAGCATCAATAATGACTGATTTGATTAAAGGCAAAAGTGATAATGAAGCTAAAGAAATAATTGAGGATTTTTTAGGAATGATTAAAGAAAATCCTGAACTTAAAAATAATATTTTAAAAGAGGATGATAAAACGAAATTGATGTGTTTATCAGGTGTTAAGCAATATCCAATGAGAGTTAAATGCGCTACCTTATCATGGCACACTTTGGTATCTGCAATGGAAAATGATGGGAAAGAAATAACCACAGAAAATTAATTATGGATGTAAAAAACAAAATAATTGAGGAAATTAGAAAAATTTATGATCCTGAATTACCAGTGAACATATATGAACTTGGTTTAATTTATGATATACAGGTAAACGGTCGTAAGGCTGAAATTAAGATGACATTAACTACACCGAATTGTCCAGTTGCAGAAAGTTTACCAAAAGAGGTAAAAGAGGGTGCAATGCAAGTAGAGGGAATAGATGATGTAAATCTTGAATTGGTTTGGGATCCTCCTTGGAATAAAGATATGATGTCAGATGCAGCGAAATTGGAGTTAAACTTATAATGAACCCTATTATTAAATTAAGTGATAATGCAGCTTTAAGAATTAAAGAAATAATGTCTAACGCTGAAAAAAATGCGATAGGTGTAAGAGTTTCTGTAAAATCAGGTGGTTGTGCAGGCATGTCATACGTAATGGAATATTCAAAAGAGGTAAATCCTAATGATGAGTTGATCGAGGATAAAGGTGTAAAAGTTTATATTGATTCGGCGGCAGTTATGTATCTTTTGGGCACTGAGATGGATTATAAAAAGGAGGATTTTTCATCATCATTTGTATTCAATAATCCCAATGAAACCGAGCGTTGTGGCTGCGGTGAGTCTTTTAAAGTATAATCCCATTTTGAACATACCAGAGTTGCAATAAACGCATAGATTCATAATATCTCTTTATGAACGTTTTTGAAATCAGAAATTTGCAAAACAGCGAGGACAGAAAAAAAAAGAGAAAAACTTTTTTAAGATCTCTCATAAAGTCTGTTGATACTGGAGCAAATGGAACGCTTGATTACATTGTTAAAAAAGGTTCTGGCAAAAACAAAATTGCTAAAACCAGACAATAAAATTAACAACTGTAATACATCTCAAACTCTATCGGATGAGGTGTGTGTTCAAAATTGTGTATTTCTTCAAACTTCAATGCAATATAAGCATCTATTTGATCATCAGTAAATACATTACCTTGTTTTAAGAAATCTCTGTCTTTATCAAGACTTTCCATTGCTTCTCTTAAAGATCCACAAACAGTTGGAATTTTCTTAACTTCATCTTCTGATAAAGCATAAAGATCTTTATCAAATGATTTACCTGGATCAATTTTATTCTTAATTCCATCTAAACCAGCCATTAACATTGCAGAGAAAGTTAAGTATGGATTACCAGCAGCATCACCAAATCTAATTTCACATCTAGCTGCTTTTTTACTTAAAGTGATAGGAATTCTACAAGATGCTGATCTGTTTCTAGCTGAATAAGCTAATAAAACTGGAGCTTCAAATCCTGGAATTAGTCTTTTGTAACTGTTCGTCGTAGCATTTGAAAAAGCATTTATTGCTTTTGCATGTTTTAAAATTCCTCCTATGTAGTGTAAAGCTGTATCAGATAAACCCGCATATTTATCACCTGAAAATAACGCAGTATCACCTTTCCAAATCGATTGGTGAACGTGCATACCTGAACCATTATCACCTTTAACAGGTTTAGGCATGAAAGTAGCTGTCTTACCAAATGAGTTAGAAACCATGTGAACAGCATATTTATAAAGCTGTAAGTTATCCGCTTGATCCACAAGAGTTCCAAAATACATTCCAAGCTCGTGTTGGCTAGGTGCAACTTCATGGTGGTGTTTTTCAACCTTAATTCCCATTTCTTTCATAGCTTTTAGATATTCACTTCTCATATCTTGTTCACTATCCACAGGTGGAACCGGGAAATAACCACCTTTAATTCCTGGTCTGTGACCCATGTTACCATTTTCGTATTCTCTTCCTGAATTGTAAGGACCTTCCTTACTATCTATTTTAAATCCGGTTTCATTCATGTCATTTTTGAATCTTACATCATCAAAAACAAAAAATTCAGCTTCAGGCCCAAAAAATGCTTTATCTCCAATTCCTGAACTTTTTAAGTAAGCCTCAGCTTTTTTAGCTGTCCCTCTAGGATCTCTTTCATAAGGATCCTTTTTAATTGCATCTAAAACATCGCAAAAAAGATTTAATGTATTATGAGATGTGAATGGATCTACGATCGCTCTAGAATTATCTGGCTTAAGGATCATGTCAGACTCATTAATAGCTTTCCAGCCAGCTATAGAGGAACCGTCAAAAAAAATTCCTTCGTTCAACATATCTTCATCCACCATTTTGGCATCCATGGTTACATGTTGTAGTTTACCTCTAGGATCAGTAAATCTTAGATCTACGTATTCAATATCTTTATCTTTAATAGTCTTTAATACATCACTTGAACTCATAATCTCTCCTTTATAATACTGGGCGTTGTAATAACAAAAAAAGACTGATAGATAATGCTCTTTTAATTGATATCACCTATGCATTTTTTACATAAGTTTAATAGGTAATGTGCAAATTGACTAACAATTAAAAGTTGAATAATGAGTTTATTAGACAAAGAGCCAGTTCAAAGAGTTGAAAAAATCCTCAAAGATTTTGATGAATCTCAAAATATAATTGTTTTAGAAACCTCTGCCAGGACTGCCCTTGAGGCAGCTTCATCTTTAGGTTGTGAGGTAGGAGCAATTGTAAAAAGTTTACTCTTTAAAACTCAGAATAGTTTCACCTTATGCTTGGTTGCAGGTGATAAAAGGGCGTCATTAAACAGGATTAAGAAGGCACTTAAAATAAAGGATGCATCTATGGCTTCAGCTGAAGATGTAAAAAATATTACAGGTTATACAATTGGAGGAGTTTCACCCATTGGTCATTTAAAAAAAATTGAAATTTTAATAGATAAATCTTTAAGTAGATTTGATTTGTTGTTTGCTGCTGCAGGCCATCCAAACTGTGTATTTAAAATAGATTTTATAAATTTACAAAAAATTACAAATGGAATTACTGAAGAGATTACCGAATGAGACAAGCTAAAATTACAGATTATCTTTTATTAATTTTGCTTGCATTAATTTGGGCTTCTGCCTTTTTTAATATTAAAATTGCAACATACTCATATGGTCCAGTTACCATTGCATTTTTAAGAGTTTTTTTTGGAGCCATTCCAGTTTTATTACTTTGTTATTATAAAAAAATAAAAATAGAAGCATTCTCAAAAGACTGGCATTGGTTCGCTATGATTGGATTTATAAACTTAGTAGCACCTTTTTATTTGATAGCTTACGGAGTTCAATCAGTTCAAAGTAACTTAGCAGCAATTTTAATGTCAACAACACCTTTAAGCTCAACTGTTCTAGGTCATTTTTATACGACAAATGAAAAGTTTAATTTTATTAAAACATTTGGAATTTTAATAGGGTTTTCGGGAATACTTTATTTATTTTCAGATAATTTATTGATTGATGAAAATAATTTTATATCTGCTTTATTAATTCTTTTAGGCTCAACCTGTTATGTGATTGGTGGTGTATTAACTTTAAAAATCAGTAAGAAAAAAAATGAAAATGTAACTGGATCTATATTAATTTGGGCTACAATTATTTTAATACCACTCGTCAGTTTTATAGAACAGCCTTGGAATTTAATACCAAGATTAGACTCGACAATTTCCGTTATTTATTTAGGTCTTGTTTCAACAGGTATTGCTTGGTTGTTACGATTTAGAATTTTAGTTAATAATGGTTTAATTTTCCAATCACAAGTTTCATATCTAATTCCAATTTTTGGAACAATTTTAAGTTATATATTTCTGAAAGAATTAATTACCACAAAAGTATTAATTTCTTTAATCGCTGTTTCAGTTGGAATTTATTTTGTAAGAAAAGCTGATTACAAAAAAACTACTTAAGCTTAGAAAAAGCTTTAATATGCAAAGGTGTAGTTTCACAACACCCACCAATTATTGTAGCTCCTGCATCTTTGAATTTTTTTGCAAATTCTAGCATTTTTTCTGGAGTTAAATCTTTTCTTACCCCAAGAAATTCATTTGGATTTCCTGTTTTGCTTTTATTGTATGCTCCAGTATAATTTGGTTTTGGATTAGTTTTAACAAAACCATTTAGTTTGAAACCAAATGGAATATTTAAACTTTTTATTTCTTTAAGATTTAAATCATAATTTTCTGGGGAAATGCATGATAAAATTATTCCTAGTAATTTTTCATGATTAATTTTGTTAATAATTTCAGAAATTTTTTCGCCACTGGGTAAATTTGTACCCTCTGATATATGAGCTCCAATTAAATATGGTTTATTAAATTCTTTAATACTTTCTATAGCAATTTTAAATTCTCTTACACTGCTTAAAACATCAAAATAAAAAAAATCAATATACGGGTTTAATAGCTTTGCTTGACTATAAAAATTATCCTTTATTTCTTTTTCTGATCTTGTATCAGCCTCGTAAGTTAAATATTGAGGCGGCAATCCACCAGCAACAAGAGTTTTAGGATATTGTTTTTTTGCTTTTTGAGCTATTTCACCTGCTTTAATATTTAAATACTCGTATTTATCTTCAACATTATTATCTTTTAATCTTATCTTTCTAGTTGTGAATGTAGTCGTTACAATTACCTCAGCACCAGACTTGATAAAGTCTAAATGTGTATCCAATAATAACTGATGATATTTTTCATGAAGTAAAGCATTCGCACTCCACAAAGTTCCATTAGGCTCCATACCTCTCGCAAGTAATTCCTGGCCCATACCACCATCTAAAATTCTTGTTTGTTTGAAAAAATTTAAATCCATAAAATCCTCACTTTTTTAGTGCTTTAGCTTTATGCAAGGCGCACAATATAGTTCAAATACCTACAGATTGATTATTATGGGATTTCCGTTTTAGCAGTTAATGCCCGCAATAGGATCAAATCGGCAAAACCTTTATACTTAATTTTAATTAAAAATCTTTATTAATTATATCTACAAATATTAATTAATTTTCTATAGATACAACATATAGTATTTTATTCAATTATAAGTAGTAAATAAAATTTTATAAAAATAGACACTACCCTCATTTACGAGTTTAATTGGTTATGGCTACTAAAAGAAAGAAAAAAGCTAAGCCAAAAACCAATAGAAAAAAAACTAAATTGGTTAAATCTTCTAGAAAAAAAATAAGAACGAAAAAAAAAGTTAGGACAAAAAAGTCTGCGACTAAGAAGCGTTCTAAAATATCTAGAAAAAATAATAAGCTTAAATCAATAAAAAAAACAAGAGGAGTAAAAAAAATGAGTGCAGAAGCTATGAAAGTGTCATCTGTATTAGATACTTCTCATTTGAAAGTAAAATTCCCGTTTAAGGCAAAATACGGGAACTACATTAACGGTAAGTTTGTAGAGCCAAAATCTGGAAAGTATTTTGATAATACATCTCCAATTTCAAATGAAGTAATCTGTTCAGTTG